>JASHTD010000406.1 GCA_030040725.1 Candidatus Sulfotelmatobacter sp.
ATCGGCTAGAAATTTATTATAGATGCAGATCGATGCGAAGAAGAGGCTTAGTTCGATGGATGAACCGAGCGTGGATAGCTCAAAACGCGCCCTGCCGACAACTCTGACAGAACCGCTTGGTACGCAGCCTTTGGCTCATAATCACGATCGAAAAGCAGAGCCTGCCCCCGCGTCCCTCGCGAGTGTGATCGAATCCACGAGTATCTGTCAGTAAATCCCCAGGTCTGAATTGCAGTGCAGCCCGCGTTCTCCAGACAAGCCCTCACCACTCCGCGATAAATATCGGCTTGCTGTTTCAGATCGTCACGACTCGCCAGGCCGCTGGAGTCGACAGGCACAGACACATCAAATTCTGTGATGTGCACTTGAATTCCAAGTGCGGCGAGGCGCGCAATGTTAGCGGAGATTGATGCCGTCATGGATTCATTCTCGATATCATTGCCGGAAATATGCATCTGCAACCCGACGCCATCAATCGGAACCCCGCGCTCTTTGAAGTCTTTGACCATGGCGTAGATCGCATCCGACTTGCGATTCACTGTTTCGCCCTCCGCTTCGTTGTAGAAAAGTAAGGCCCCTGGACAGGCCTTGTGGGCCCAGCGAAAAACTTGTTCGATGTATGCGGTTCCAGAGGCCGCTAACCCAATACCGGGCTGGTTGTACCAGATTGAATCCCGCAACTTTCCATTCTCATCCAGAGCTTCGTTGACGACATCCCAAGCAAAGACTTGGTCGCCATAGTGTTTCATCACGCGCGAAATGTGATCACGCAGAAAATGCGAAAGCTGCCGGCTCGTGAAATGCCCTCTCGTCAGCCAATCCGGATTGTCGCGGCCCCAGACTAAACAGTGTCCGCGAACTTGCATCTGATGTGCCTGCGCGAAACGAACCACCTTGTCGCCTGCGCGGAAATCGTAGGTGTGCCGATCCGGCCGCACCACCCACCATTTCAAAGCGTCTTCCGGCTCAACCATATTGAATTCACGGGCCAGGACCGATGCATACCGCCGCTCGCTGAACTGCGAAGGGCGAACTGCCGTGCCGATCAGCACCCCTGCGCGATCCGCGGCCTTCCGCAGCGTCTGCGCGCTACCGGTCGACGCCAGCACGCAAACCAGGCATGCCGAAAACCAATAATGATGTCTTGCCAAGGCGCTGTTGCTCCGGCCGTGAATCTGCCTACGGCGGTGCCTTCTACTTATGCGAAGGTAAGAAATTTCGTAAAGGGCATTCGTCACACTTGGGCTGTGACTTTCTGCAGTAGTGTTTTCCCACGCCAACGATGAGGCCGTGCATTTCGTTGTAAATCTGAACCAGGGCCGGGCGTTTGGCTGTGCTCATTCGTGAGGGAGGATGCGCCGTGCTCGGGAATCCTTCGGCCAGCGTAAGCTCGTTACTTCGATCACGGGAAACAGATGAATTAGCAATGGGAGAGAGCCCTTCCTGAAAAAGGCCTTGGATTTCCTCGTATGGAGCGCCTTCGCGAAGTAGTTCATGACGAGTTGCGATGCGCTGCGTGTAGGCATCAACCACAAATACTGGATGGTTTCCCGCGTAAAGCAGAATCGAATCGGCGGTTTCCGGACCCACTCCGTTCAGGTTCAGTAACTCTTCCCGAAGCCGTTCTGTCGGAGCCACGAACATCCGGCTGAGCGAGCCGCTGTAGTTTGTTTCGAGAAAGGCAACAAAGAGCTTCAATCGCTTTGCTTTCTGACGAAAATATCCAGCCGGGCGAATCAGGCGTTCGAGTTCGTCCACCGATACAGTACGTATTCCCTTTATCGTGAGCAGACCCGCGGAGCGCAAGTTCGCAAGGGCTCTCTCAACATTTGTCCACGTAGTGTTCTGCGTCAGATAAGCGCCAACGACGACTTCGAATGCCGACTCTGCGGGCCACCAATGCTGCGGTCCCCATGCCTGAAGCAGGGCCGTGTAGTAGCCGCGAATCTGCTTGTTCGTTCTTGCCCGCAAGTTTAGCGATTCCTCACCTGAAGTTTACGCTTCATATACACGTCCTATCCGATCGGCTGCTTCTGCCGCATCGTGCTTACCGAAGTGCATGTACCCCAGCCGCAAGTTAACGATTTCCTTTTGAAAACCCTCAACTGGCGAGGCTTTTCGAGGACATTGAGCAAAATACCCGGGATTCCGGCAAGTGCAAGTACCACGGTAACTGGTGCGGTAATCGACTTACGGTGACAATTTGTGTCATCGCAAAGACGCTGCTCTTCTCTCCCACAGCTGGAAGCAGCGACTCGCGTGAACGCCGGTTTTGACGGTCCGGCATCGTTCCACTACGTGGATAGGAGATCGACGTATGTCTCAACGGCTGGGTGACCTTCTTGTCAAAGAGAAGATCATTACCCCGGAGCAGTTGGAACAAGCGACTAAAGCTCAGAAAGAGCAGAACTGCCGTCTGGGTTCTGCCCTGGTGAAGCTCGGCTTCCTCACGGATGAGGACGTCACCAATTTTCTCTCCCGCCAATATGGCGTTCCCGCCATCAACCTTTCCTATTTCGAAATCGATCCAGCTGTGGTCAAGCTGATTCCGTACGAAACCGCGAAGCGTTACCAGATTCTGCCCCTGAGCCGCGTAGGCGCTTCTCTCACCATCGCTATGGTCGATCCCACGAACGTCTTCGCCATGGACGATATCAAGTTCATGACCGGCTTCAACATCGAGCCGGTGGTGGCGTCAGAGAGCTCGATCCTGGAGGGAATCGATAAGGCTTACGGGACGGGGAGCGGAAAGGAAGAAGATCTCGAATCCGTGATGCAGTCGATGTCGGAGTTGAGCGAAGAAGACGTCGAACTGCAGGCGGAACAGCAGGAGATGGGGCTTTCGGAACTGGAGAAGGCGGCAGACGAAGCTCCCGTGGTCAAACTGGTCAATGTGGTGCTCGGCGACGCAGTGAAGCGCGGAGCCAGCGACATTCACATCGAGCCCTACGAGAAGGAATTCCGCGTGCGCTTCCGCATCGACGGCGTGCTGCAATCGATCATGTCGCCGCCCATGAAGCTGAAGGACGCCATTACCTCACGCCTGAAGATCATGGCGAAGCTCGACATCAGCGAGAAGCGCCTGCCTCAGGATGGCCGCATCATGCTGAAGATGAATATCGGCGGGCGCAAGAAACAGCTCGATTTTCGTGTCAGCACCCTGCCCACACTTTGGGGCGAGAAAATCGTGTTGCGCT
>JASHTD010000407.1 GCA_030040725.1 Candidatus Sulfotelmatobacter sp.
GGAGCGGCAAGCGTTGCTGCGCGCGCTGGAAATCAGCCAGAAGCAGAAGATCGAGTTCAAGAACCAGTTTCTTTCGCACATTTCGCACGAACTGCGCACGCCGCTCACCTGCATTCATCAGTACGTCACGCTGCTGCTCGACGGAATCGCAGGGTCGATTTCGCCCGACCAGAGTGACCATCTGAAAACCGTGCTGAAGAGTGTGAATCAGTTGCACGCCATGATTCGCGACCTGCTGGAAGCGGCGCGCGCGGAAAGCGGAAAGATGCGAATCGAGCCGCGATGCGTTTCCTTGAAAGAACTGGTTCAGCAGGCGGTGGCCATGCTTCGTCCGTCGGCGGATGAAAAGCACATTGGACTCGAAATCGGGCTTGATCAAAGGCTGCCGTTGCTTCTGGCCGATCCCGACCGTGTGCTGGAAGTGCTGATCAATATGGTCGATAACGCGATCAAGTTCACGCCGAACGATGGCGCGGTCATGCTACAAGCCAGCATAGTCGACGCCGATCCGGGTTCAGTCTATGTCGCGGTCAGCGACACCGGGCGTGGCATTAGCCCGGAGGCAAAAAATCTGATTTTCGAACGCCTTTACCAGGACCCCGACGCGCCCGATAACAATCGCTCTGGCCTGGGGCTCGGTCTGTTCATATGCCGGGAAATCGTGCGCCTGCATGACGGACGCATTTGGGTTTCGAGCGAACCGGGACAGGGCAGCACCTTCACGTTTACGCTCCCGGTCTATTCGCTCCCCAAGCTTCTGGCTCCAGTCGTCGTGTATCAGGGACGTCTGCGGCCGGCGTTTGTTCTGGTGCGGGTAGAACTGCTACCGCACGTCAATCCCCCCGGCGGCAATTGGAAGGAGACCTGCCAGCAGTGTTTGGACGTTGTGCGTCGTTGCGTCTATCTCGATAAAGACCTGGTTCTGCCTCCGATGGGCACGTCAGGAACTTCTGAGACGGTCTTCATTGTGGCCGCGACCGATCTGCAGCGTTCCGGCATTATGACCACCCGCATTCGCGAACAGGTGGAGCGAATCGATCACTTGAAGGAAAGATGCACGATCGCCATTTCGACGCTTCCGATTGAAGTTGTTGGCAACGCCGCCGATGAATCCCTGGAGAAGCAGGTTCAGGGCCTAGCCGACAGCGTCACCCAGATGATCTTGCGAAGCATGGAACGCAAGCATTTATCGGACGCTAAAAGCGGAAAGCAGTCCCACTCATAGCCAAACATTCCGGTGTTCACAAAGGAGAATTGCAATGCCAAAGCCGAAGATTCTGGTCGTGGATGACGATCCCGATCTCGTGCGCGCTATGCGCTTGCGGTTGCGCGCCAACAACTATGAAGTCGCCACGGCGACCGATGGCTATTCCGCGATAGCATCGGCGCAGAAAGAGCGGCCGAGCCTGATCATTCTGGATTTGGGCCTGCCGGTCGGCGATGGCTTTGTGGTTCTGGATCGCCTGCAGAACAACGACGCCCTGGCAGGAATTCCGGTGATTGTGCTCAGCGCGCGCGATCCGCAAACCAACGAAGAACGCGCCTTGAAGGCGGGGGCGGCGGCGTTCTTTCAGAAGCCGGCGGATAATGACGAACTGATGAACGTCATTCGCGTCAGTCTCGGCCACAGCAAGAATCAGCCCGCGCCCTGGCCGTCGTAGCCTTGGGTTTCAGAGGTGCGATCTAAGGCCGGCGGCGGTTGGAGCCGATCCGGGACTCTCGGCAGCAAACGGAATAGCCAGCGGGACGGGTAGTGGCCGAGCTTCTCGGCCACTACCCAGTCCGACTTCATCGGCGATCGCCGAAACTGCGAACGGATATTCTCTGTTTCTTGGGTTCCAAACTTTGGAACTTGCCCTAATGCGTTGTCTACGAGTCACATACAAAATCCCACACCAGCCTCCATTAATCTGTACATAGTTTCTAGAAATCCATCTATACTCTTGGAAGTGCTTTAGATGTGTCAGTTAGCCCGCGAGAAACAATCCGCAGCATGGCAGCGAAGTTGCTCATTACGCCCCAGTCGAACCCTGAAGGGCTAGGGGTGTCTTTCCCGGGGAACAGCCCACAACCGGGTTCGCCTCCGAAAGACATGAATCGGGAAAGCCAAGTGCGCTTCTTCGCGGTGCTGCTCTTCCTGCTCACCGTGGCTGCGGTGGTTTTTGCCGGATTCAATCTGAATGCGGAATGGAAGTTCCAGGTACCTGAAGATGGCGTCTGGTGGGTCGAGCACAATGGTTACCTGACAGCCGATCGAGTAGACAGCAGCGGACCTGGTGCCAAAGCCGGAATCAAGCCTGGTGACAGGCTGGTTTCCCTCGATGGGCAAGAATTGCACAGCATGTCCGGGCTGGAGCGGCAACTTTACCGCACCGGCGCGTGGTCGAAAGCCAACTATTCCCTGCTCCGGCAGTCGGTTCCCCTCGATTCCAGCGTTATTCTCGTTCCCGCCGACCGATCCCTGAACAATTGGCTGCGCCTGATTGCGCTGATCTATCTGGGCATTGGCATTTATGTCTTGCTTCGCCGCTGGACTGCTCCCGGATCCACGCACTTCTATATCTTCTGTCTGGTTTCGTTCATTGCGTACGCCTTCAAATACACCGGGAAGCTGAACGACTTCGACTGGACGATTTATTGGGGGAACATTGTCGCGGGGGTGCTGCAGCCTGCGCTATTCCTGCATTTCGTTTTGACTTTTCCCGAGAAGCGCGATTTCGTGCGTAGACACCCGTGGCTGCTGGGGCTTGTCTATATTCCATGCGGGCTGCTGGTGGCGGCGCACGTCATGGCCATGCGCTGGCTCCAGGCCAGTGAACTTCTGCGCTGGAACCTTGACCGGATGGAAATGTCCTACGGGGCGCTGTTCTTTCTGGCAGCGGCAGGAGTGTTGTTTTACAGCTACCGGCACGCGAGCACCACGATTCTGCGGCAACAATTGAAGTGGGTAACCCGCGGAACGATCCTTGCCATTGTTCCCTACACGCTTTTCTACGTGGTGCCGTATCTGCTGGGCTCGCTGCCCGGCGCCACGATGAAGATTTCGGCGCTCTCGCTGGCCTTGCTGCCGCTCACGTTCGGGTATGCCATTTTCCGCTACCGGCTCATGGATGTGGACCTGATCTTCAAGCGGGGCGTGGTTTACACGCTGGCCGCGGCGATCGTGGTGGGATTGTATTTCGGTCTGGTCGCAGCCGTTGCCTTGTTGGTGCACAACTGGCAGCCGAGTTCAGGACCTGTGGGCTTGATTCTGGCGGTGATTGTGACCGCATTGCTGTTCGATCCAGTACGCAATCTGATCCAGAGCCGGGTCGACCAGTTTTTCTATCGCACCCGGTACGATTATCGCCGCACGCTGCTCGAGTTCGGCCGCGAACTGGGCTCCGAGACAAACCTGAACACACTGCTCTCTTCTCTGGTCGATCGCCTTTCCCACACTCTGGGGGTCGACCGCATTGCAGTGTTTCTGGAGGGCGATGAACCCGGCAGATTTGCACTGGCGAAATCCTTTGGCATCTCCGCTCTGGGCAACATCGATTTTTCGTTCTTGGGCGTGGCTCGACCGCAGCAAGCCGGACACCTGTTTTTCGAAAACACCCATCAAGTTCCGCGCGAAACCGCCAGTGCGCAACAAGCGATTGCACGCCTCGACCTGAACTACTACATTCCCTGCCAGGCTCAAAAGAGAACGATAGCGGTGCTTGGCCTGGGCAAGACCAACAAAGGCGACTTCCTTTCCAGCGAAGATATGGAGTTGCTGGAAACGCTGGGCGGCTACCTTGGAATCGCCATCCAAAATTCGCAGCTCTACGCGTCGCTGCAGAAAAAAGCTGCCGAGTACGAGCGTCTGAAGGACTTCAACGAGAACATTGTCGAATCCATCAACGTCGGCGTGATGGCTCTCGATATGGAGGACCGCATCGAGAGTTGGAACGCGCAGATGGAAGTAATGTACGCATTGCCGCGCTGGCAGGCTCTGACTCAGCCTCTCAAAGCGATTTTCCCGGCAGAGTTTGTCCAGGAGTTTGACCGAATCCGGCGGGAGCCGGGAATTCGCAACTTGTACAAGTTTCGCTTGAAGACACCGGCCGGCGAAGTACGCACGGTGAATGTGGCCCTGGCTCCGCTGGTGACGCGTAAGTTTGAAGTCATCGGCCGCCTCATCATCATGGACGACATCACGGAGCGGGTTGATCTGGAGGCCCAGCTTTCGCAAGCCGATAAACTCTCTTCCATCGGCCTGCTGGCGGCGGGCGTAGCCCACGAAGTGAACACCCCGCTGGCGGTCATCTCATCCTATACGCAGATGCTTTCCAAGCAATTGCAGGGCGACCCACAGAAATCCGGTCTGCTGGAGAAGATCACGCGACAGACGTTTCGAGCTTCCGAGATCGTGAATAATCTGCTGAATTTCTCGCGCACCAGCGGCACCGAAATTGGCGACGTGGATGTGAACAAGGTCATCGCCGAAACACTTGCCCTTCTCGACCATCAATTTAAAGTTGGCAAGATCGCGGTGGAAAACGTACCCTCGCCGGCGCTATCGACGATCCAGGGCAATGCCGGAAGGTTGCAGCAGGTTTTCCTGAATTTATTTCTGAACGCAAAAGATGCCATGCCGGATGGAGGCACGCTGCGCGTGGCCACGCTGAACGGCAACAGCGTCAGCGTGGTGGTTTCCGATACCGGCACCGGCATTGCGCCGGAGCACATACAGCGCATTTACGACCCATTCTTTACCACCAAGACCTCGCCGCGCAGCGGACAGCCGCGGGGGACCGGGCTGGGTCTTTCGGTCACATACGGCATCATTCAGGAGCACTCAGGAAAAATTCGCGTGGAGAGCCATCCCGGCGCGGGTACAACCTTCACGCTGGATTTCCCTCTAAGTAGAAAGGCAGTGCAATCGAAGGCGGAATATGTCTGATTCGGCAGTGGTCTCGCACAATCTGCTCAATGGAAGCCACGGCCTGTCAGGCGCGGTGCTCATTATTGACGATGAGGCGGAGATCCGCGAATCCCTGCAAACGTTGCTCGAGATGGAGGGCTTCGCAGTGGAAACCGCAGCCAGCGGCGAGGCGGGATTGCAGCGAATCGGCGAGCATCCTTTCGATCTGGTTCTGCTGGATCTTGCGCTGCCAGGGCGCGATGGCATGGAGATCCTGGCCGAGATTCGCGCGCACGAGGAGAGCCGGCTGCCGGTGATCATGATCACCGCATACGGCACGGTGGAAAATGCGGTGCGGGCTATGCAGTCGGGCGCGGCCAACTTCGTGCAAAAGCCCTGGGACAATGAGAAACTGCTCGCCGATGTGCGCGC
>JASHTD010000408.1 GCA_030040725.1 Candidatus Sulfotelmatobacter sp.
TTCTACGATTTCAATCTATGGAGTCAGCGTAAGGAAACAGAGAAACTCAAGTACATGCATCGTAATCCGGTAGTTCGCGGATTGGTCGTCGATCCCGCCGACTGGGCGTGGAGCAGCTACCGCTCTTACGTATACGGCGAAACTGGGCCGGTTGGTGTCAACGACTGGACACGGTGGGAAGAAGAGATTCGTGTAAGCGCTGGGTAGGTGGTGGTGCAGTCAATCGCCCACTTCTCGCGCAAACAACGCGCGAGAAATGGGGCACCCGGCAGACGGCTCTCGTAGCCGTGCCGCAAGGTAGTACAAGAGTCCCAGGCCCCAGAGAATCATTGAAATCAGAACGGGACTGCCCACAGTATTTTTGCCCAACAGTCCTGTAACGCCTCCATAAAGAAGGACTAGCGATAGCAACAAACCGAGGACGTACCCGATAGACGCGACGAACCTAGAGTTAGGTTTTCGTTGCAGACCGCGGTTTGCACGAAATGCTTCTATTCTCGTTCCGACCCACCACCAGAACAGGAACACCGCTGCTCCGTACTCGAAGTCACCGTAGTTTACGCGGAGCCCGTTTACGGTGGTGTGCCCCATCAGCCAGTTTCGGAGAGGCGCAGAAGCAACGAGCGACGGGGCATTCAAACAGTAACTTACCTTCTGTGCAGTAGGAACGTATCCGGCCGATCCTTCATAAAATGCGCCAGGCACACGAGCGAGGGATCTGAACTCCCGCTGGCCAAGAATAAACAGACATGCCGCTAGAAGACAATTAGAAATCGCCAGAATAATGCTCCACCTATAACGCTTCACTTCTCGCCTCCCGATTGTTTAACGTATCATGGATAATAATTGCATAAATGGATATTTCCAGGGTTTCCCGTGGCAGGGCCAGTACTAAGAAATTTTACTAGAAACCCCGCGCCGGTTTACCAATCTGTTTGCGCTGTGTCAACTCCCATTTGAAGTGGCAGGGTGGTGACCGACCCCTACACCGGCACGCTCACGCTCTCCACAATCTCTTTCAAAACCAGATCCGCCTGCTCCGACTTCTTCGCGGTCGAAGCGTATCCGCCATTCATACCTACGCGGTGAGCGAACGCAGGCACTGCCAGCGACTTAAAATCCTGCGGAGTGCAGAATCCCCGCCCATCCAAGAACGCCATCGCCTGCGCCGCCCGATACAGCGCCTGCGCCCCGCGCGGTGAAACGCCCAACGACAAGTACTCCGATTCCCGCGTCCGCTTCACAATCTCCAGCGCATAGGAAACTAGCGATTCATCCACGCGAACGTGTTTCACCGCTTCCTGCATCTCCAGTACATCGGCCCCCGCAAGCACCGGCCGCATATCGTGCAGCCGATCCGTTCCCGCCTCCGACCGCAAAATCTCGCGCTCGGCCGCAGCCTCCGGATATCCCATCCTCACCCGCATCAAGAACCGGTCCAATTGCGACTCCGGCAGCGGATACGTCCCATGATGCTCCACCGGATTCTGCGTCGCGATCACCAGAAACGGCTGCGGCAATTCATACGAATGCGCATCCACCGTGACCTGGCCTTCATTCATTGCTTCAAGCAGCGCCGACTGCGTCTTAGGCGTAGTGCGATTGATCTCATCCGCCAGCAGCACATTGGTAAACACCGGTCCGCGCTTGAACTCGAACTCCTGCTCCAGCGCCGAATACACCGAAATGCCGAGCACATCCGACGGCAGCATGTCGCTGGTAAACTGCACCCGCTGAAACGTGCAATCAATCGCCCGTGCCAACGCCTGTCCCAGCGTGGTCTTGCCCACGCCCGGCACGCCCTCAATCAGCAGGTGTCCGCGCGCAAAAATGCTAACCAGCGCCAGGCGCACAACGTCGTCCTTGCCGCGAATCACGCGGCGAAGCGCCTTTTCGAGCTCGATTGCTTTGTGGGATATTGCGATGGCTGCTTCAGGAGACATTAATCGAATTCTACTATTCGTGGCGCGAGCCGGCTCGGTTACCAATGTCACGTGAGCCGCGAGCTACCAGCAACCAGCTCGCATTTCGAGCCACTCAAAGAACGCCTAAAGCCGCAACACTTGCGAACCTGCGCGCTGCATGTTCACGGTTTTTGCTAGCCGCCCGGAGCTCGAAGCTCGTGGCTCTACTGCATAAACTCCGCGGGTCGTCCCGTCAGTCGCTCGATGCGCTTCGCAATCGGAGGATGCGTCGAAAACAGATTCCCAAAGCTAATCCCCAGCAGCGGCTGAATAATAAACAAATGTGCCGTCGACGGCGTTGCCTGCATCGGCACGCGCCGCGAGTAGGCATCCAGCTTCTGCAGCGCGCTCGCCAGCGCATACGGATTCCCCGTAAAATGCGCTCCCGAAGCGTCCGCCTGATATTCCCGCGACCGCGACACCGCCAGCTGAATCAGCGTCGCCGCGATCGGAGCCAGGATCAGCATAATTACCGCCGCAATCCCACCGCCTCCGCCGCGCTCTTCGCGATCGTTCCCGCCAAATCCACCAAAAAACATTGCCCAGCGTCCCATGCTGGCCAGCATCGTGATCGCGCCCGCAATCGTCGCCGCGACAGAACTAATTAATATGTCGCGATTGCGCACGTGTCCCAGTTCGTGCGCCAAAACGCCTTCCATCTCTTCGTCGTTCAGCAGGCCCAGAATTCCGTGTGTCACCGCCACCGACGCATGTTGCGGATTGCGTCCCGTGGCGAACGCGTTCGGCGACTCCGTCGGAATCACGTAAATCTTCGGCATCGGAATCCCAATCTTCTGCGTCAGCCGCTCGACAATGTCATAGGCGCGCGGCAGCTCCTCGCGCGTCACCGGCTGCGCCCGGTACATCGCCAGCGCAATCTTGTCGGAGAAGAAATAGGAGACGAAGTTCATCACCACGGCAATCGCCAGAGCGATCATCATGCCGTTCTCGCCGCCAAACGCCCGGCCAATCATCATCAGCAACAGCGTCAGCGCGGTCAGCAGAAACGCGGTCTTGAATGTGTTTCCCATAGGTATCTTTCAAAATATCTTTGAAGTTGTCGTCAAGCTCGTCATCCTGAGGCGACACGTTTTTCGGCGCCGAAGGACCTACTCATTTTGTTTGCTTATTGGATGTTACGCGGTTTCGGAAGATGCGGTTCGACAGTTACATCTGGAAATCCAAGAAGGTGAATGAAAACATATGACTTGTGACCCATTGAAATCATGAACTTAGGTCGATTGATTCCCGCCTTGCGCTCGAACGGGCAGACCCGCGAGAAGCCAGTGGACCGTCACTCTTTATTTTGTACGGCCCCCATCCGGAACGCATTTCGAATCGCGCGAAACCACGTTGTCGGCCCAGGAACTAATCTCTTGCGTCCGGCATTAGCGCCGGAATCCCGGTCCGACAAGCGGCGCAAAATTTCGGCCGCGGGAACGCGGGAAGCGACTTCATCGACGGAGGCGAATCGCACGGTTCGGTCCGGTGCGAGAACAAACACAGCTGGCTTGGCAATGCCTCCTTTTTCGCGCGGATTATAAATGCCCCATTCGCGCACCACCCTGCGCTCAGAGTCCGACAGAATCGGAAACGGAAGTCGCAACTCCCGCCGCACCGATTCCGATTTCTCCGGAGCATCGACCGAAACCGCCACTACATTCGCGCCTGCCGCCCGAAACGATGGATACAAGTCCCGATAGTCCGCCAACTGGCGGAGACAGAAAGGTCACCAGTGGCCGCGGTAGAAAAGAAGCGCCAAAGGCCCCGCAGCTGCCAATTCCGAGAGACGCCTCATCGCGCCGGCAGAATCGGGCAGCTCGAAGTCAGGCGCGATTTGTCCGGCCTGCGGCAGACTCTTCGGATTCGAACCCAAAAAAGGCGACATCGCGCGAAGAAAGCCTCATTTCGGGGGGGACTGGCCAGCCCCAAGCGAGACCTACTTTATTTTCTATTCGATTTTAACAACGGCGCGCCCCAGGCGCTTGCTGCGAGAAAAGCTCCGAACAGAATGACGGCATCGATGCTGGACCGTCCTTGAGGAGACCAGTAAACATCTTTCAGGTTCAGCCAGAGAGCAAATTCGTCGAGCGTGAGCGCGGCGCCGGCGCCATAGAGGATCGACATGAGGCGACTGAGAAAAATCGAGGAATCGTCGGAGCCGGTGCCAAACTCGGCCAGCCATCCGTAGCCGACCAGAAGAAGAATGACGATGCCGATGACCAGATGGTGGATGTGGCGTCCGCCGATCTCAATAAAGTGGAACGGCGGAATGTGGTGTGTGATGCAGTAAACCATGCCGCGCACCGCAGCGAAGGTAAGAAAGAAGCTGACAGAAGCCACGAAGAGCCGCCGCCGCGGCCGGTCGGGAATGCGCTCGCGAAGAATACGTCCGAGGATGCGGGGATGGAAGAGCAGCGCGAGCGCGAGCGTACCGGTGATGGTGAGAACAAGGATGAGCCAGGTGAAGGTCATGCCATCACTAGACAGTATTCTCCCGCGCACTTCGAGCCAGTAACCCCGATGCCGATTACGCGGCCAACTTCGTGCTCGCCGTCATCGACTCGGCATTGCGAATCGCCAACGACATGGCAATGCGGGTTATGCCGCTGACCATCATGCTGATGCCAACCAGCAGGCCAATTGCCCACATTGCGCTGGAAGGCCACTGCATGTAGATCATCAGGCCGAGCAGCAAAGTAATGATTCCGTCAATCAGAACCCAGCTTGACCCATGCAGCGACCGAGTTCTGGAATACAAAACCAGGTCAAGAACGCCCTCGATCACAAATAGAGCCGCCAGCAACAAGGTGAGCGAAGCGACGCCGAGCAGCGGACGGAAGATGAGATATCCGCCGAACGCGACGTAGGCGAGACCGACCAGCAGCTTCCATATGGTACTGCCGGCGCCATGGGCGTGAAAGGCAAGAAAAATATGGACGATGCCGGCAAATACAATCAGATACGCAATGGCGGATTCGACGGCAACGGCAGCCACAAGCGGCCAGCCGACAGCAAGCACTCCGATGACAACCAGCACAGCGCCCCACACAATCGAGGCGGTGAAGCCGGAACGGGGGGGCAAAATCGGGACGTTTTGCGCCATAAAAAGCTCCTTCGTGTTTCAATGCCTCAGAACAGTACTCCAACAGCAGATGTCGTTTCCAGGCAAAAAGACGCAGAAACGCAGCCCACGGCGCAGGATTAAGCTTTCTGCGCCTCGCGCTTCAGCGCGCGTTCGAGAGTCTGGTCGAGTGCCGATTTGGCTTTTTCGTATTCGGCTTGCGAGATTTCGCCCCGCTTGCGTTCGACTTCGAGCTGGAAGAGCTCTTCCTTGATGCCCTCCATCAGCATCGAATTGGAACGCGCCGCCGGGCGCGCAGTTTGCGAGGAGGGAATTTCGGCGACTTCGTAGTCGTATTCTTCCTGCATCGCGGGCATCGCTAATGCAGCTCGCTGGCGCGCCACCGCCCGAGCCGCGGATTGCTGCCGCGATGCCACGTAGACGCCGCCGAGCAGCAGCACTGCGGCGAAACCCCCAAGAATCCACCAGCGATATTTCTGCAGCGGATCGGGTGCATCGATCGGTGGGCCCAGTCCGCCGCCGGGACGGCTGGTGGCCTGCGCGGACGATTGCGATTCGCCGGATCCTTGCGAGCCTTGTGGACCTCCCTGCGTCTCTTGCAAAGCTCCTTCGCCGGAGACCTTGAAAGCCAGGTTCGCGCCGGGATTGGTATTGGAAGCTACCTGCACTGCAGCGTCGGGTTCCTGCGGAT
>JASHTD010000409.1 GCA_030040725.1 Candidatus Sulfotelmatobacter sp.
TGCAACCCTTCGGTCGATGCCGGATCGTGATCGAGCGCCTGCTGATAGAACTTGATCGCGACGGCGTACTGTTTCTGCACTTGATGCAGGTTGCCCATGGCCACGTAGGGCGCGGGACTGGTCGGCGCGACTTCGGCGGCTTTGCGCATATCCTGCTCGGCAGCGGAGTACTTCTTGGTGTTCATTTCGGCAGTGGCCCGCGTCAGGTAACCATCGGGCAGATTGGGAGCGCTGCGGATGATTTCTTCGGCGGTTTGCGCGAGTCCATCGAAGTCTCCCTGTTGCAACTCCATCGCTGCCAGCGATCGGTCCGCATCGGTAATATCGGGACGCAGGGTCACGGCCTGCCGTAGCTCCGATTCCGCCTCCGCCTGGTTGTTCTGCGCTGCATAAGCCAAGCCTAACTGATAATGTGCCACCCCATTATTGGCATCGTTCTTAATCGCTTGCTGCAACGAGTCGACGGACCCGTTAACGTCACCATTCCGCAGTTGAATTTCTCCGCGAAACACTAGCGCGTCGGCTTCGTGCGAATTGGTCTTCAGTATTTCGTCGTTCAGCTTGCGGGCTTCGTCCAGGCGGTTTTTCAGGATGAGCAGCTGAACATAGTTCTTGGTGACCTGCATATCCTTCGGATGGTCTTTGTGCAGCGAACCATACTCGTCGGTGGCTTTATCGAGATCGCCTTCGGCAAAATAAAAATCGCCGAGCAGGCGGTAGCCTTCGGAGTTATCCGGAAAGTCGCTCTTGGCCTGCTTTAGAAAGGCCTCCGCTTCCGGTCTCTTATTCTCCTGCACCAATAAGCGGACGTAAGCGGCATACGGAGCCGGGTCCTTGCGATCGACTTCCAGAGCATGCTTGAATTGCTGTTCCGCTTCCGGGAATTGGTTTCGACCCTGATAAAAACCGCCCAGGGCAAGCTGAGCCGCCATCAGCTTTGGAGCCAGATCCACCGCCCTTTTCAAACTCGTCTCGGCCTGGTCGGGTTGATTGGCCCGCAGTTGCAACATCGCAAGATTCAAATAAGACTCGGCGCGGTTCGGTTCGGCTGCGACTGCTTTCTGAGTTTCCTGCAGTGCGAGATCCAAATTGCCTTGCGCCGCATAAAGATTCGCCCACGCCAACTGCGTATCGGCGCTGTCGGGCTGTTTTTGGTGCAGCACATCGAGGTGCGGCTGCGCCTGCTTCAACTGGCGGGCGGAGATCAACAGATTCGCAAGGTCGGCTTGGGCCGTGTAATTGTCGGGAGCGAGATCGACCGTCCGCGAAAGCTCCGCGTACGCGCGGTTGTAATCCTTCAGCTTGAGATAAGTTTCGCCCAGCTGGTAATGCGCCTCGGCAAATCGCGGATCGATCTGCACCGCGTTGGCATACTGAATCGCTGCCTCTCGCAGCTTGCCCTGATCCCGGTAACGATTTCCGCTCTCCAGAAACCTTTGCTTGCGAACATTGGGATCGCGGGTGCAACCGGTAAAAGCTACAGAAATGAGAAGTGCAACCGCCAGAAAGCGTGGGGCAACAAAACGGCTCATGGATTCTCCGGGAAAAAGCGCAAATGAACAGACCACGGCGAACTGGTGGTCAATTAATCAAGGTACTGCAATTCGCGCATAGAAATAAAGTTACTGCTGGCATTCTTCTCGGGCAATTCGAATCGTGCGCACTCCGTTAGTTTGTCATTCCAGCGGAGCGAGGAATCTGGTTTTTGGCGCGACCTGCAGAAGCCGAGACCCCCTTGCTTCGTTGCGATGACCAAGGGACGCAATAGAGACTTCCGTGCGCCGGTAGTGCCAGCCTGGTGAGGGGCTTGGTTTACAATTGAGTGTTTTCATTTGCCCTCTTGGAGGATTCTATGAAGCTTACCCCTGGAAAACTCGCGGGTCTTAAGAAAGTTTCGAACGAGCGAGGCGTAATCGCTGCCGCCGCCATGGATCAGCGCGGCTCTCTTCAGAAATCGCTTGGCAAAGAAAAGGGTGGAGAAATCAGCGACGCCATGATGGAAGAGTTCAAGACCCTGGTTACCGAGGTCTTGACGCCTCACGCCAGCGCTATTTTGCTCGATCCTGAATGGGGTTTGCCGGCCTCGAAGCGGCGCGCGAAGAACGCCGGCCTGCTGCTGGCCTACGAAAAGACCGGGTACGACAAAACTGGTCCGGGACGCCTTCCCGATCTGCTCGATCACTGGTCGGCGCGGCGATTGAAAGAAGCCGGTGCGGATTGCGTCAAGATTCTGCTCTATTACACCCCTTACGATCCCAAGGAAGTAAACGACAGGAAACATGCCTGGGTTGAGCGCATCGGAGATGAGTGCCGCGCCAATGACATTCCGTTCTTTCTGGAATTCGTTGGTTATGAAGAGGGCGCCGACGAAAAAGGATTGGAATATGCCAGGAAGAAGCCGCACATCGTCACCGAGAGCATGCGTGAATTCAGCAAAGAACGCTATGGCGTAGACGTTTTGAAGGTCGAAGTTCCCGTAAATATGAAATTTGTGGAAGGCGTGAAATGCTTCGCGGGCCAGAAGGCGTACACGAAAAAAGAGGCGATCGATCACTTCCATAAGGCCGCGAATGTGGCTACCAAGCCGTTCATTTATCTTTCGGCGGGCGTGAGCAACGCGGAGTTCAGCGAAACGCTGGAATTGGCCGGAGAATCCGGAGTGAAATTCAACGGCGTCCTCTGCGGCCGCGCAACCTGGAAAGATGGCATTCCTATTTATGCAAAACAGGGCGCCGCCGCATTCCGCAAATGGCTGGAGACCGAAGGCGTAAAAAACATCAACAACGTGAACGACAAATTGAAGGCGGCCACTTCCTGGTATCCCATCTATGGAGTGGAGCCGGCCTTAGTCAACGCATAATGCTCAGGGCTACTGCTGCGTCTCTAATTCTGAAGTAAGTTGATGTACGGCGGTGACGTCAAAAAAGCCCGATAAATCTACATGGCCCGCCAGGGTTTCGCGCGGCTGGCCCTCAACCAGAATCTTCGCCTTCAAGATTCCGGGAATGTTTGCTGAGAGAGTTTGCAGCAAAGACGCGACCGTCAACTCCTCCGAAAGCACGCCAGAGCGATGGCCGTCGGCAAAGGCCGCGTTGATGTCGATCACAGCGAGCCCGGGATCAACCAGATAGACGCTGCGAATATCCGACCCAACCGGAATCGGGTGGGGCGAAGTCTTATCGAGATATAGCGCAATCAGGGCGCGCAACAGTTCTTCGGCGCGTTGCTGGCGAACACTGGGCAGGGGAATGCGGGCGGCTTGCGGGCGCAGAATTCCGAGGTCGTCATAAGCCACAAACAGAGTCACCTGCTCAGTCGGCCCAGAGACAGGCGCGACCACCGGGCGGGTGTCGCTCGAAGTTGCGGGAGTCGCGGCGACGCGTCCGCGCATGCGCCAGGCGTAGATTGTCATGCCCAGCACGGCCGCGAGCATTACCGAGGCCGCAATGTAGAAATGCCGCGGAATCATGGAACCGCTCCAAGCTGGGAACGAATATCGACGATTCCATTGGCCACAGCGCCGGCGATCAATTGCTGGTAGTCGGGCGCGGTGAGCGCGGAAACGTCACTGGCCGGTGGAGCAACCTCGACCGCAATCGCCGCCGTGAGAACGTTATTCAACGGCCGGAGGGGCGCGGTCAGCGTTCGCACGGGGACCTGCAATTTTTTCAGTTCCGAGGCGACGCTCACAGCCGTCGCCCGGCTGAGTGGAATCGCAGGGGACTGGGCGTCGCCCCAAAGGCGAAACGGACCCTGGTCATCGCCCATGGCGTATGGAAGCATCGCCGTGTAAAGCCGCACTCCCTGGCCATTGGAGGCCGCATGCAGAGCGATGTAGACCGCGGCGTGCGTGTTGTTGGCATAAAAGGCCCGATCGTCGAGGGATAAATTTGCGTCGGAATCGCGAAGAACCAGCGTCGAAATTCCCCGGCTTTCGAGTTCTTGCCGCAGTCGGCGCGCAATGGCGACCGTCACGTCTTTCTCGGCGAGCGTGGGGCTCAGAGCCTCGCCGTGATCGAGGCCTCCGTGGCTCGCATCAACCACGGCGAAATATTTTCGTGGAATCGAAGCAACAGGTGGAAGGGAGGGTTGAGTTGCTGGCTGAACTGGACGTGTTTCGGTTGGAAGGGTGGCTGCGGAAGGTGTTGCAGGCTCGGGCGCGTGTCCGGGCGCAGGTATCGAAGTCTGGGCTGAGTTTGCTGCCATTTGAGATTTCGCCGGGGAGAGCGTGATCGTTCGGCCATCGGGGCTGAAATTTGCAATCAGCGGAATCGCACTGCTCACGGTGATTTCCGCCGCTCCATCTCCCTCCGAATACTCGGCGGACGAAATGCTCTTGCTGTTAAAAGTCAGCCTGGGAGATGCCGGTGCCGTGACCGGTTCGTGGCGAAAAGTAAGGTGGAGCTTCCCCGGTTCGGTCGCGACGCTAGGATTAACCGGCGCGGTGAAATGAAAAATAAGCCGCGAAGGATCGCTGGGAGATACCGTGGCCGTGAAGTGAGTCGCGATGCTGCCGATGAAAAGACGTCCTGACGCCTCGTGAAGAGTTGCCGGGCCGCCGAGAAAACGAGTCAGAATCGAACTCAGAGAATCGACCGGAACGAGGCCGCGTCCGCTATCGAGCAGAAATCTCCCCGTCAAATCCGCATCGCGCCCCTGGATACGTGCGCGGCTCTTGCCCACGACGAATTCGGCGAGAACGTTGTTGTAATGGATGCGCCACCGCGGAGGGTCAGACCGGACGCTGACCGTGCCCAGAGGATCCAGCAGTTCGAACAGTCCGACGTAATCGCGGCCGTCAAGCCGCTCGAGCGGAACCGAGTAGTTGGCCGCCGTGGAATAGACGCTGAGGTGCCTCTCGGCGGGAGCCGCGGAAAGCGCCAGGATGGCGATGCATAGAAAAAACAAAACAGGCCATTTCAGGGGAATTACCCGCAAAGTCGCGCTTTTGTGCCTTCTACTCGAGCGCATAGATGGTCAATCCGCTCAGAAGCTTCGGGTAAAAATCGGTTGATTTCTGCGGCATCACCTCACCGGCAAAGGCAACATTGCTGACCTGCGCCATGCGACAGGGGTTCATCAAAAAAGCGATGTTGGCACCGCCCTCGCGGACCATCGAAAGCGCTTCGGCCGCATCCCGCACATAGGAAAGATTCTGCTGGTTGCGGATTGATTCTTCGGAAAGCTTCAGCACTTTCTCGAGCAGGCATTTATGAAGCTGCACGATATCGAGCGATTGCTGGCGGAGCGACATGCCCGCGAAGATCTCCGGCGCCGCATTGGGAATTGGATGGTGCATCAGCAAAGCCCGATCGGCGGTCACTGCAAGGATTGTCGTTCCGGCACGGCCCGCTTCGCGAAGAATCGCTGCAGCGCCGGCCGAATCGATTGTTGACTCAGCCTCGTCAACATCGAAGAAGTCATGTGCTGCTTGCCGAAAACTCTCTGCCGAGAATGACGGCAAGCTGTGAACCACACGGTGGGTGGGAAGAATACACAGCGCCGGACTGCTCATGTTGACAAAAGTCATCATGACGAACTCGAATGCCGGCGCATCGCGCCGGGACGCTTCGCTGTTTGCTTGCCGGCGCTCTTCGCGATATGCAAGTGCCGTTTCATAGCGATGGTGACCGTCGGCAATAATGAGCTTCTTATCTTTCATTGCGGTTTGTACCGCTTCGATGACGTTGCGGTCGGCAATCTGCCAGACGCGATGTGCAACGCCATATCCGTCGCTGACGTCGATGTCAGGATTGGCCTTGGGTGCGAGCAGAGACTCAACTTCGCCCGTATCTTCATAGAGCATGAAGAGTTGGCCAAAGTGGGCGCGGGTAGCTCGCAGCAGGTTCAGACGGTCGGCTTTCGGCTTAGAAAGCGTCTGTTCATGCCGGAAAACGACCCCTGCGGAATAGTCTTCGAGTCGGCCCAGAGCGATGAATCCCCTGCGTTCCAGTTCTTTGGTCGATCCGGGTACACAAAAAGTCTGAGAATAGACGTAGATAGACGGCTCGGAGTCCTGGTGGAGCACTCCCTTTTGCCGCCAATCGCGAAAATCGCGCGCGGCACGGGAATATACATTCTGGCGGGCGTCGTCGGCTTCTTCCCGCTGCCCCAGAATGATGCGGACAAGGTTATAAGGGCTGGAGCGGTAATAGCGCTGCTGCATTTCAGGCGTGATCTTGTCGTAAGGCTGGGTTACGACCTGAGCCAGCGAAACCTGATCGGGATTGTAACGAAAGGCGCGAAACGGTCGGATGTGAGCCATCGGAAAGTCGATTGTAACAACTGGCCGAAGCCGCATGCGACCGATGGAGCTCGGAAAGAGACTTCCCCGTCGCAGAGCGCCGAATTGGGAGTTGTCTCCAACTCTTGACATAAAAGGCGCATCTATTTACCTGCAAGCTGTGATACCATCGCGGCCATTGAGGTGCGTATGGCCCCCCTTGATCGGTCCCTGTTTTCAGGCCACAAGGTGCCAGTTCCGAATTCCCCCCTCTCTCGACCCTGGAACTTAATCACGCGGTCGGGCCGGCTTATGTCTGCCCTTTCGATCGTCCTAATTATTCTGTGGGTAGCTTCCATTCAACCGCCTTCGGCAACTGCGCAAACGAACATCGAGGACGTTCACGTAGTTCCCCGTGAAACGGCCGACTCGAAGCCCGTCGATACGACGAATCAGAATTTGTTACCTACCCTGAACTCACGCATCCGCCCGCTGAAAGTCGATGTGGATCTGGTGCTGGTGCCTGTGACGATTACGGATCCCATGAACCGGCTCGTGACCGGGCTCGACAAAGAAA
>JASHTD010000410.1 GCA_030040725.1 Candidatus Sulfotelmatobacter sp.
AGATTGACGCGGCCGATTCCTTCCGCATCCGCTCCTACCGCAATGCCGCCCAGGCAGTTGAAAACCACAGCGAACAGATTAGGGACATCATCGGCGAACCCAAGAAGGTGCTGGCGATTCCGGGCATCGGCAAAGGGATGCTGCTGAATCTGCAGGAGCTGCTTACCGAGGGCAATCTCAAGGTGCAGGCGGAGCTGCTGAAGAAATACCATCCGTCGATGCTGCAGTTGCTCAAGATTCAGGGATTGGGCCCGAAGACGATCGCACTGATCTGGAGCGCGTATCAGGTATCAGATGTCGATGGCGTGGAGAAACTGGCGCGGGAGGGAAAAATTCGTGAGCTGCCTCGGATGGGCGAGAAGCATGAGAAGAAACTGCTGAAAGCGATTGAGGATTACCGACGGATTTCTGGGAGATTCCTCATTGACGCGGCCGAAGCGGAAGCCGAGAAGCTAACCGAGTATTTGCAGAAATTTCCCGGATTTGAGCGCATTACGCCGGCCGGATCGTTGCGCCGCGGGCGCGAGACAGTTGGCGATTTGGATATTCTGGTAACTGGTCCAGCATGCTGCGACGATGCCGAGCGGCAGAAGGCCGTGGAGCATGTGGCCAAATATCCGCCGTTGATGAGCGTGATTGCCCAGGGGGATAACAAAATCAGCTTTCAGGTGCGCAGCGGCATGCAGGTGGACGTGCGGCTGCTTCCACCCGACTCATTCGGGGCGGCGATGCAATACTTCACGGGATCGAAGGCTCACAATGTCGCGTTACGCCAGCGCGCGCTGAAGATGGGTTACACGCTGAACGAATACAGCCTGGCTGATCTGAAAACCGGAAAGCCTGTGGCCGGCAAAACCGAGGAAGAAATCTATGCCAAGCTGAAGCTCGACTATATTCCTCCGGAGTTGCGGGAAAACCTGGGCGAGATTGACGCCGCGGAAAAACATACGCTGCCGCAGCTCATCACCTTGGAAGATCTTCGGGGCGATGTGCACATGCACACGGTGGAAACCGACGGGCGAAATACGATTGAAGAAATGGCCCAGGCCGCGAGGGAACGCGAATATAAATATATGGCGATCACCGACCACTCGAAGAACCTCGCCTTCGCTAACGGGCTGGATGATGCTCGTGCGGTAGCACACATCCAGAGAATTCGCGAGGCAAACAAGAAGATCGAAGGCATCCGAATTCTTGCCGGGATCGAAGTCGATATTCTCGCCGACGGCGACCTTGATCTCTCCGACGACGTTCTGGCGCAGATGGATATCGTCATTGCCAGCGTGCATTCGGTATTCAATCAGGAGCCGGCGAAAATGACCGATCGCTTGCTCAAGGCGGTCGAAAATCGCAATGTTTCGGTAATCGGCCATCCTACGGGACGCATCCAACTTCGCCGTGAGGCGTATGCTTTCGACTTGGATGCAGTTTTTGTGGCCGCGGCGAAGCATAAAGTCGCAATGGAATTAAACTCATACCCGGACCGGCTGGATCTCAATGACGTTCATCTGCGGCAGGCTCGGCAGCGCGGCGTGAAAATCGTCATTAACACGGACTCGCACCACACTTCGCATTTGGAGAAGATCCGCTACGGGATCCTGCAGGCGCGTCGCGCATGGTTGACCAAAGACGAGGTGCTGAATACTCTGCCCGCAGAAAAGTTTGCCAAGGCAATGAAGCACGAGTGGAATTAGGGCCGGGCTTCGGTCTCGGCAATTCGCCGGGGGGGTAGAATTCGGAAAACACTCCGGTCTTAGAGGTGCTCTACGCAACGCAGATCGTTCCTGAAGGGAGCGGGAGTTGTCACTGTCGTAGTTGCCGGCGGCGGAGTTTGGCGCGCCTACGACCAGGGCGTCTTTAGTGTCGGTGAAGGACCCGCTTACGAACCCTGGAAAGACTGGCGCAAGGACTCGCACGATAGAGACACTCCTCTCGCGCTGGTGCGCGCTGCAATTCTGGCCGCCAGCCCGCACAACACGCAGCCCTGGCTCTTCAAGGTGACGGACTCCTGGATTGAGCTGTACATGGACACCCAGAGGAACGTCGGCGCGCTCGATCCGTATCTCAGGGAAGAGCATATCGGGATGGGTTGCGCTCTGGAAAACATATGTTTGGCTGCAGCCGCCAATGGCTACCAAGCCAGGGTCACGCTTGTTCCAGGGAACCTTGATCCTATTCCCGCCGAAGGCATGCCTAAACTCGTGGCCCGCGCATATCTCAGCCCGGGGAAGCAGGAGCAGACCGAGCTATACAATGCCATTCCACGCCGGCATACCAATCGGAGTGCCTATATCCCGCAGACGCCGGTCCCGCCCGAGTTCATTGAAGCTCTCAGCCGCTTGACCAGCGACGAACCGGACGTGAAGATGTTTCTGTTCACTGCGGAAACAGACCGAAAAAAGATCGTGGAAATCAGTTCCGCGGCGAACGACGAAATTTACTCTGACCCAGCAGTCAAGGCTGCCAGCGATCGGTGGATTCGGATCAACTGGAGCGCGGTTCAGAAACTCCGTGACGGCCTTACGGTTGATGCCGCCGGGCTGCCCCCAATCGCAACAGCCGTTGCCAAGACCATGCCGTTTTGGATGCTGAAATGGGCTGCATCGCGGGGAGCGCTGGGCGGGTATTCCCGCGTGATGCTGAGTGCGCCTCTGATTGGTATTCTAGCCGTACATGACCGTTACGATCAGGAGAACTGTCTCCGCGCCGGGCGCATTTGGCAGCGTGCACAATTGCTGGCAACCGCTCGCGGCCTGGCCGGACGGCCCTGCAATGAAGCGGTGGAGATGATCGATTACGAGAAAACCCATAAGAGGCCAGCAATGCGGGTTTCATTGTTGGGTGAAATCCTCGGCGATCCAGTGTGGCAGCCGACGTTTGTTTTTTATATGGGCTATCCAACGCTGACGGCGCGAGCCAGCCCACGACGGCCAGTCGAAACTGTAGTTTTGTGATGCCTGCTCGTGCGCGACTGATTGGAATGACAGGAAGAGAATGACTATGCCTGACCAGACGCCCAACCCCGTGCCTCCAGCGAGTTCGAGTGAGCCGCAAAAAGCCGTGCCAGGCGCGCAACGCGGACCAACAATCCATATCGCCGATGAATTCGGAACGGCCGAGCGCAACCTGCCCCCAGCCAAGATTCTGGTGATCGCCATCGCCGGCGTGCTGATCGCTTTTGGCATCACGGCATTTTTCGAACGAGCCAAGCCGCAAGGCGGAGGATCGCTCGACAACGTCTCGGCGACAGATCTCTCCGGGCAAACTTCCGTTCTGGTTGCATTGACCTTCACACTGCGAAACACAGGCAAGAAGTCGTTGTGGGTGCACGACGTCCAGGGAAAGCTGGTAACCGCGAGCGGAACGATGACCGGTGACGCAGTCTCGGCAGTCGATTTCGATCGCTATTACCAGGCTTTCCCCGCGCTGAAAGAAAATTCGCTCGCCGCGCTCTCTCCTGAGGATAAGCTGCAACCCGGGGAAGAGATCAGGCGCACGATCATGGTGAGTTTTCCCGTAACGCTGGATGCCTTCAACCAGCGAAAGTCGGTGAGTGTGGTTGTTCAGCCGTATGACCAACCGGTGCCGATCACATTGACGCGATGAAGCGTGAGAGGGTTTTATTATGTTGAGTTTGAAAACATTAGGTAGAGAATCCCGGCTCCAATTCTAAAAATGACCAACTCCGCGCTCCGTCGGTTGACTTCACTCGCACTTTTTTTCGTTTCGACGACAATTCTCTGCTCTGCGGCAGCCGCCAAGCGACGTTCGGAATATTTCGCTTACATTGGCACTTACACGGAGCAAGGCGGCAACAGCCAGGGCATCTACGCTTATCGTTTTGACTCCGGCACGCAAAAGCTAATGCCGATTGGCCTGGCCGCGAAGACCATCAACCCATCTTTTCTCGCGGTGCATCCGAATCAGCGATTTCTTTACGCCGTCAATGAAGTCAGCAACTACCAAGGCGAGAAAACTGGAGCAGTTAGTGCATTTGTCATCGACCACGCGACTGGCAAGCTGACTTTGCTAAACGAAGTCGCTTCGCGCGGTACCGACCCCTGCTACATTACGGTAGATAAAACCGGAAACTATGTTTTGGTGGCAAATTACACCAGCGGCAGCGTCGCTGTGTTTCCGATCCGCGGGGACGGCGGGTTAGGAGAGGCAACCGCTTTTGTACAGCATACTGGCCATGGAACAAATCCGCAGAGGCAGGAAGGACCGCATGCCCACTCGGTCGACATGTCGGCCGACAATCGCTTCGCCATCGTCGACGATCTTGGGCTCGATGAGACGTTCGTTTATCCATTCGACAGCTCGAATGGATCACTGGAAGTCAGGGACGCCAGAATCGCCAAGGCTGATCCCGGCGCGGGTCCGAGACACTTTGCATTCAGTCCCAATGGGAAATTTGGCTACGTGCTTCACGAAATGGCATCCACAGTTACGGCGTATCGATTCGACGCGGAACAGGGGACGTTGAAGCCTCTGCAAACCATATCTTCGATTCCAAAAACGTTCTCGAAGCTTGATGAATCCGCCGAGATTGAAGTTGCGCCTTCCGGCAAATTTCTATATGCCTCCAACCGCGGTCATGACAGCATTGCCGCATTTGCGATCGA
>JASHTD010000411.1 GCA_030040725.1 Candidatus Sulfotelmatobacter sp.
ACCGGCTTGGCCGAACTGGTGTCCTCATGGGGATACCGGGCCGAAACCGCATGCGACGGAGTTGATGGCCTGGAAAAGGCGGCGCACTGGACTCCGTCCATCGTCGTGACAGATTTGAAGATGCCGCGAATGGGCGGCATGGAGTTGCTGGAACGTCTGGCAAAACGGACAGAGTCCGTCGCTGTGATCATGGTGACCGCGCAGGGCTCCATCAATAGTGCGGTCGAAGCGATGCGCACCGGAGCGTTTGACTATATACCCAAGCCCATCGACACCAATCGCCTCCGCACCATGCTGCAAAACGCCGCCACGCTCGTGGGAACACGCCCCGAACTGGAGACGGCTCGGAAGAAACTGCGCGATTCCGATTCCCTGGGAGAACTGCGCGGCGGATCGAAGAAGATGCAGGAGATTTTCCGGCTGATTGAGCTGGTCGCTCCCAGCACTGCATCGGTCTTAATTACCGGGGCAAGTGGCACCGGCAAGGAACTCGTCGCTCGCACCATCCATCAGCTGAGTTCGCGCCGCGAGCGGCCATTTGTGGCGATCAATTGCGCAGCTATTCCAGAAACTTTGATCGAAAGCGAAATCTTCGGCCATGAAAAAGGCGCGTTTACCGGCGCCCTGGAGCGCCGCACCGGCTGTTTCGAGCTCGCCGAAGGGGGAACGATTCTACTGGATGAGATCGGAGAGATGCCGGTTGGAACCCAGGCGAAGCTGCTGCGCGTGCTCGAAGATCGCAAGCTGCGGCGGTTGGGCAGCAAAGTCGAGACGGCGGTCGATGTGCGCGTCCTGGCAGCGACCAACAAAGTTCCCGAGGAAGCAGTCGCCAGCGGCGAATTGCGCAGCGATCTCTACTATCGGCTCAACGTTTTCAATATTCACATGCCGCCGCTGCGTGAACACAAGGAAGATATCGCCGATCTTGTGCACATTCTCTTAGACGAAATGAGCGAGAAACACTCGCGAAAAGTTACCGCCGTCAGCGAGGCAGTAATGAACCTATTCATTAACTACTCGTGGCCGGGGAACGTCCGCGAATTGCGCAATACCATTGAACGGGCCGTCATTGTCTGCGAGGGAGGCCTGATTGAAACCAGGCATCTGCCTCCGGGCTTCGGCCATGCGCCGATGCGAACCACTGCCCATGACCCCGATGGCGTTCGGCTGGGCGTGGGCACAACTGTGGGCGAAGCTGAAAAAATGCTCATTCTGAAGACCCTGGAATCTACCAACAACAATAAGACCCGGGCTGCGGAAATTCTCGGCATCAGCCTGAAAACCCTGCATAATAAGCTGAAGGAGTACGGTAGCGCCCCGCCGGATGGCGACTCGGGGAAGGAAACTGCTGAATGACCGGCTGGTAAACCAGTCGCCCAAACATTAGAACTCCCGATGGCAACGCGCTGCCGCTAAGAAGCCGGCAAGCAACACTGATAGTTTTCTGATGCGACGTAAAGCCATTATCGTCCTCGCCATCACATTTATGGTCACCACCATGGTGACCGCATTTTCGTATCTCTATATTTCCCAGATCCTCCGGCAGCGCATCAATAACGCCTATGAAAGCGCCAGCCGACTGACCCAGCAGCTTGCCTACTTCGCCGAAAATGACCTGCCCGATTTGAGCAGCACACGCGTCGATACCGACGATCCTGCGGCCGTGCGGCGAGCCCTCGCCGAGTATCTGCCGATGGATACGAACCTGCTCAACAATCTCGAATCTGAGGTCGCACTGTGGCCTTACGTTTACGACGCTTCTGTCCTCGACACGAATGGCAAGGCTCTGCTCCATACCAACCCGCAACTGGTGGGCAAGGAAATCGCGCCGCGGCCCGATTTTCACGCCGTCACTTCCGCCCGCTTCCGCGAGCAGCTTCGTCTGGTTTACAGTCCGTCCGCGGTTTACGACGTGAGCTTTCCCTTGCAGTTGAACGGGTCGCCCTTCGGCACGATCCACATCGGTGTTTCCACCGTTTTCTTACAAAGTGAAATCACACCAAAACTATTGCACGCAGTTTATTTTTCGATCGCTTCCATTTTTCTCTCTCTCCTGCTTGCCGCGGGCTTATCGAACATCGCGCTGGGGCCGTTAAAGGAAATCAGCCGCAATCTGGACAGTATGAGCCTGGGCGCGCCAGAAGCGTTTTCAGGAAACGAATCGGAACACGATGAGTTCGGCCTGGTCTCTCTGAAGATTGCGAATCTTGGCCGGCAGATGCGCGACAGCCGCGAGATTTTCTCCGCCTTGAAAGACAATGTCGATCAGCTCATGTCCACTTTGCAGGATGGCTTGATGCTGTTCACCCGCGACTCCCGGGTCGTCCTCGTAAGTGCGCCAGTCGAGCGCTTCCTGGGAAGGCCCCGGAGCGACTTGCTGGGCCGCACCGCCAATGAGATTTTTTCTCGCGATTCTCATCTCGGGGCCCTTGTGCTGGAAGCCTTTGAGCGCAAGCGTCCGCTGCAGCAGCGCGAACTGACTTCTGCGACCGGAACCAGGGTGCAGGTATCGCTGGATTTTGTTCAGGAGAAAAGCACTCAAATCGGAGCCTTGCTCGTGATGCGGGATGCAGAGTCCGTGCGCCGTATTGGCGACGAAATCGAAACCTCGCGTCGCCTCTCGGCCAGTGGACGAGTAACCGGTGGGGTTGCGCATGAAGTGAAAAATCCCATCAACGCCATCGTGCTTCATTTGCAGCTTCTGCAGAATAAACTGGCGCAACTGGACCCCGATACCCGCCGCCACATGGATATTATTGGCAGCGAAATCCATCGCCTCGACCGCGTAGTGCAGACCTTGCTGGATTTCATGCGGGCGCGCGAACTTCACCTGGTGGAAGTCGATTTCCGCCGACTGCTCGATGACGTTGCGCTCCTGGCTGCGCCCGATGCAGAGCAGCACGGCGTCGTCATCGACCGCGTAAAGTGGCACGAGCCGCTGCCGGTAAAAGTCGATACGGACTTCATCAAGCAAGCTCTCCTCAATGTTGTTATCAACGGAATCCAATCCATGCCCAATGGAGGTCGCCTGTTGATTTCGGCGCGTCGCGAGGAAGACCTTGTTGTGGCGGAGGTGCATGACCAGGGCACGGGCATTCCCCGCGACGTGCAAAATAAAATCTTCGAACTCTATTTCACTACGAAGAAAGACGGCAATGGCATCGGTCTTGCCCAGACTTATCAGATTCTGGACTGGCACTTCGGCTCGGTCGATTTTGAATCGATCGAAGGAGAAGGTACCACGTTCCGCTTCCGGCTACCGGTTGCTGTCGCCGCTTCCAGCATCGCTTCGGAGCAGGGAGCCATAGCTCATTCAAACCAGTTATGAGCCTCGCCCCATCCATGCGGCGGATGTAAGATCTAGAGTAA
>JASHTD010000412.1 GCA_030040725.1 Candidatus Sulfotelmatobacter sp.
ATTTGCTCGATCTCTTTTATTTCCATCGCGAGGCGCTGCAGATCGCGACCCGGGCGATGAACCGCGAAGGGACCCTGGATCTTTGGGTAGTGGACAGTTCGAAAGCCCAGGCTTCGGACCCGCACAGCTTGTTTGCGGACGCAAAAACAAACGGCAGTTCCTACTTCATTCGCGAGTATGTCAACCGCCTGATGCAGCCGCGTGATTTGCGCCGCCTGGCTTATGACTTGTTGCAGCGACGATGCACGGCGCGGCCTTCGGGCCGGGAGGTAAAACGAGGGATCTGGATCGACGATGCGGTCGAAGTTCATCGCTGGGCACGCATCGTTGCCCCTGCATTCATCGGGCGAGGCTCGAAGATCATGGAAGATACGCTGATCACACGCCACAGCAGCATCGAGAAGAATTGTTGCGTGAACTACGGCACGGTCGTGGAGGACAGCTCGATTCTGCAGAACACTGAGATCGGCATTTGCCTCGATGTCTGCCATGCCATTGCCAATGGAAACAAGCTTTTGAGTCTGGATCGGGATGTTGTGATCGAGATTTCCGATCCAACCGTTATGCGGTCCAACAACTTGCCGGGGACAACGGTGACGGCCCGGAACTGGGCGAGAAAATTTCCGTTATTTGGTCGTCGTAAGGAAGTGCAATCAACGCCCGCCGCACTACGGCCAGCGGCTTCAGCGCCGGAGCAACGCAGGTTATCAACCAATGCAATCAAGAGGTGAGTGAGATGTCTAGTAATGGTCCCGTAGTCATTATGGAAGTTCCCGAGAGGTTGAGCCATTCCGAAACGCAGGGGTTCTTGGCCGAGTTGCAACCGCTGCTGGAATCCGATCGTCCGCGCATTGTTCTGGATTGTTCGCAGGTTCAACACATGGACAGTGCCGGGATCGAAATGTTGCTCAGCTGTATGGGAGAAGCCATGAAACGCGACGGGGACATTAAACTTGCCAGTCTTTCGCCGGCTTTAGCGGCGATACTCGAACTGATGCGGGTCGACAGGCTTTTTGAAATATTCGATACGGCGGAGGAGGCGACGCGAAGCTTCCAGGCCGTCGCAGTTCCGGAAGCAGCGCCGAGCTTGCCCTGGTATTCATCGGGATACGGGCTCGCCGATCTGAAATCCGCCGGCTAACGGCAAAACCATTTGCTTTCACTTTGCGATTGGGGTGGGAGATGAGCATACGCGAGATATGGCTCGTTATTCTTGCTTGCAGCATTGCAGTGTTGTCAGCTGGTTCAGGGCTGGGATTGCCGGCTATGGCACAGCAAGCGTCGAACGAAACGCCGGGGCAAGTGGCTGCTGTTCGCCAGACGAAAAGCGCTGGGCCGGCAGATATTGGCGAGCTTCCTGACAGTCCGGGCGCGGCGCTGGCGCAAGAGAAGGCCCAGCCGCTTCTGCAAATTGCGCAATCCCAGCAACCGGCGAACAATAATGCTTCCAACCAGGTCGCGGCAGATCAGAGTGGAACGACTCAGTCTGGGAATCAGTCCGTGAACAATCCTGCTCCTCCCCAAAGGCCAGCTGGCACAGCGGCGGCTGAGGCTCCAACGACAACGGGAGTCGCGGCCTCGGAGCCGGCGGGAGTGGCAATCGCTCCCGCGAAGCAGCATCGAGCTCGCACCATCATCATAAGGACCGGAGCGATCATTGGAGCTGCCGTCGCGGTGGGCGTGGTCGTTGCCCTGACGGAAGCTACTTCCAGCAAGCCGCCGGGTGCTAACTGAAAAAATGAGCGAACAAGCGAAGATCGTCTCTTTTTCCGGAATCGACGGAGCCGGCAAGAGCACGCAGATACAGGCGCTCACGGACTGGCTGGGCGCCGCCGGTCTCACGGTGCGCTTGCTCAGCTTCTGGGACGATGTTGTGATGTTTTCGCGATTCCGCGAAGGCATGAGTGGAAAAATATTCAGAGGCGATTCTGGAATTGGCTCGCCTGACAAACCGGTGAATCGCCGCGACAAGAACGTAAGATCCTGGCCAGTGACCGGGGCCCGTTTTTTCCTTTACTTCCTCGATGCTCTCAATGTCTGGCGCAAAGTTCGCTCGGAGAAAAACGGCGGAGCCGATATCGTGATCTTCGATCGCTACATCTACGACGAACTCGCCAATCTTCCGTTGCAGCGAGGTTTCACCCGGATCATGGTTTCTTTGCTGTTGCGAATTATTCCAGCACCTGATGTCGCCTATGTGATCGATGCTGATCCGCTCGCCGCGCGCCAGAGGAAACCGGAATATCCTCTCGAGTTCATTCGCGAAAACCGCGAGGCCTACCTGACCTTAAGCCGCCTAATCAAAGGCATTAAGGTAATCGGACCTCTTCCGGTCGAGCCAACGGAGCAGAGAGTGAAGGAGGTTCTTGCCGAATATCTCTGCGGCGAACCGCGCGCTCACAGGGCTGCAAACCACGCAATAACTCCTTCCGCACATTGAGCTTGCCCTGCTTCTAATCTTGTTTCGCCAGCCAACATCTTTTCTGACCAGCACATCGAAATACGGGGCGAATTTGTAAGGCCGGAGCGAGAATGAAAATTTGTCTGGTGACCACTTTTCCACCCAGCCAGGGCGGATTGAGCGAGTATGGCCTGCACATAGCCCAGGAACTGCACCGGAATCCCTTTCTCAGCGTAACCATTCTCGCGGACCGCATTTCGACCGATGAGCCCGAATTGGATGGTTACTCCGTTACTCGCTGCTGGTCGTTCGATGATCCTCGAACCGTTTTTCAGCTCCTGAAGATGCTGCGCCAGTTGAAGCCAGATGTGGTGTGGTTCAATTTGCTGTTCAGTACTTTTGGACGCAATCCCCTTAACGCCTTTCTCGGTTTACTCACGCCCCTGCTCGCCCGCATGAGTGGATGCTACACGCATGTGACGCTGCACCACCTTATGGATACGGTCAATCTCACGGACGCAGGGGTGCGACATGCGCGCGTCTACCGCTGGGGAGGGATGGTGGCGACAAGGATTTTGCTATTGTCGAACTCGGTTTCCGTACTGATGCCCGGCTATCGCGAGATTCTGCGCGAGAAATATGGCCGCGACAATGTACACCTCCGTTCACACGGAATCCTCACCACGATGCCGGAATATCCGGATTTCTCGCGGCGCGGGAATCCGCAGCACCGCATTCTCGCCTTCGGGAAATGGGGCACCTACAAACGTCTCGAGCTCATGATCGAGGCGTTCGAGACAATCTCAAGGAGCGTTCCGCATGCGAGGCTCGTCGTCGGCGGAGGCGATCATCCTCAGGCTGCGGGCTATATCGATTCGGTTAGGGAGAAATACTCAGGAAATCCGAAAATTGAATTCACCGGGTATGTGCCCGAAAGTGAACTGCCGGCTCTGTTCCAGCGTTCGACGGTCGCAGTCATGCCGTATTCATCCTCCACCGGGTGCAGCGGCGTGGCTCACCTCGCTTGCGCCTACGGCGTGCCGATCGTTTGTGCCGATCTGCCGGATTTTCGACAAATGGCTGAAGGCGAAGAGATCGCGATTGAGTTTCACAAGCCGGGAGACGCGGAAGATCTCGCGAGCTGCCTCGTGCATTTACTGATGAATCCGGCGCGGCAGGAGGAAATGGCGGCGCAGAATTATTTCACTGCCCTTCGCATGACCATGCCCACGATCGTTTTGAAATATCTGCGGCACTTTGAAATCGACCAGAGAGCGGAATTGTTACGGCAAGTTACCCGCTTCCGAAGGCTGCCCAGCTGGGTTCCTTCGAAAGCGATCTTACTGAGAAGAATGACCCGCCATTCCGCGGGACTCATTTACCGTCCGGCGGTGCATCGGCCGGCCGCGGCACGCAGCGGCGACAGGCCTCTATTGCACGATGACGTTCACGGTAGCGGAGAGTCGCGTGGAGCTGGAATCCCCATTGACGGTGATCGGATAGCTGACCGGAGTGTGAGCGGCATTGCTTCCAACCGCGCTCTTGACCGCAATGCTCTGTGCTCCAGTGCCGCCTCCGCAGGAGGCGCTAACCATGCCGATACCGATCAGAGCGACAATGGCGAGCACCTGGATTCGGCTGCGCCCCGGAGCGCTTCCCATGAAGATGAAGCCGAGGATTCCGAACGACAGAATCCAACTGGCGTAGATTGGAGTGGTTCTTCGCTCCTGCGCCGAATTCATCCTGCGAACGGCAACGGTAGAAAAGGTAAGAGTTGAAGTTGCCGATCCCGCGCCCGGAATAATGCTGCCCGGTGAAAATGAGCAACTCAACGTGCTCGGCAAGCCGCTGCACGAAAGGGCGATCGGGGCGTTCAGAGTTCCTGATTTCATGGCAGCGGTGACGGTCACCTTGCCCGACTCTCCGGAGGGAACGCTCACGGCGCTCGGGGATGCAGTGAAGGAGACTGTCGAGGTTGCGGGCGGCGGGGGTGGTGGCGTGCTTGAGACCGTACTGGCGCAAGTAGGACTGTAGTTTACCGCTGCGGTTATATGGTTCGAGAGCGAAGGCATGCCGACAGCCTGGACAAAAAGTTGATAATTTCCGGCAGGAACCGGAAATCCGCATAGATTCAGCGAGTGAACGCCGGCGGCGATGTTGGTCAGTGGCATCAGGGTTTGACCATCGCTGCTGATGTACACCGTGTAATAATCCACGGTGTTCTCATTCCCGCTGATTGCCCATTGCAATGAGTTCGAACTCAGAGAAGGAGTGAGCGAAAAACAGTTGTCGATGCCGCTTTCGATTTCTGTGGCTTCCTCATAATCGTTCCACGTCACAATCTGCATGTAGGGCAGAGGCTTACCGGAGTTGTACAACCCGTTGATCTCCGAGAATGTTTGCAGCCACGTCTGCCCGCACTGCTGCGACATGATGCGATCACTTCCCCACGATGCCAGTGTGTCGTTAAAACCTTTATAGGTTGCGCCGATGGTCTGCTCGCTCGGGTATGCCATTCCTGCCTGATAAAAGCTGGTGAGATAGGGCAGCCCGTAGTCGCTCGCTGTTGGCATCACCCACGAGTAACTACCTCCGGTCAAATCGGCCGTGAAGCCGCTATTGTTTTGAAAAATCAATACAGGCTGGATGTTCATCCCGGCCAGCGCTGCGCTCCAGCTCACCGAGGGATAGGAAAGGTTAACGTTGAATTGGGTGAGCACCGGTTTCCCTTCCATGGTCATGTATGCCGGAGAAGGAAAATAGGTTGATTCGATATATTCCAGATCGTTGACCAGCGCCTGCTGGGGCGAGCATCCGCCGCAGGAGTACCACTCAATCGCTCCCTGATCGATCATGATGGCAAAAGTAAAACCGGGGTGCGCTTCCGCCTGTGCCATGATCTGCAGAGCTGCCTGATCCATGAAATTGCCCGGTCCATACCAGTCGAGGATGACCCCATCGATTCCGCGGCTAACCATATCGTTAATCTGATTCGCAACCTGCGTGGGGTCGGTCGAGTTGTACCCAATATTCATATGGTTCGGCTCCCCGAACCAGAGCACCATATGCGCGTAAACCTTGGTTGTGGCGCCAGGGTAAAGAAGATTGTGGATGTCGGCCTTGCTCACGTTTCCGGCGCCGAGGTCACCGTTTGAAAGTGTCGTAAACGTATTCGCAGCGCTCGTGTTGTTGGAGGTTTGAGCAGCAAGTGTAGTGGTTGGCACTACGTAAGACGAATTGGCCGCGAATAGGGTGGAAGCTGTCAGGAGCAGAACTGCGACCGCAAGATAGAATTGACGCATCGGTCCTCAGGGGCGATTAATAACCGAGGATCTTGCACACGGTGGCCGCAAAGAGGGAAGGCGCCCGCCTGTAGATTTCCTCTTGCAGACCTGGATCTTTCTTTTCTTGCTTGCTTTTTCTTGCTTGGACTTGCTGGACTTGCTGGGAACTGGCTGAGCTTACGTCGAAAGGTTTAACCAGAAAAAGATAACAATGGGGTAAGAACCTTAGTGCTAACGCCCGAGAATCACACTAATAACTTGCCTTCAATTCGAAATTGAAGATTAGGTCCGCACTACGGATGCGATGAGCCGGAAATCTCCGAAACACACTTGCAATCTACTGCGGGCTCGGCGGCTGTACTGTCATGCTACGTGCGACGTAATGGCTTCCATCAAAACGCGTCAACACGGTGACTTGAGCCGACTCGTGCAGGTTTTCGTCGGGCGGAATTAATGCGGGATCGAAAGAGATTTCGTAGGTCTTGTTATCAATGGAAGATGTTATAACCAGCAGGCCAAGACGAAGATCCAGCCCTGTAATGCGGCCGACAAACGTGAAATTCATTCCAGGAACAGCCAGTACTGAAATTTCGCGGGCTACATCTTCGCCGTCTTGTTGCGAGCCGAATTTAATGTTTACCAAAGTGCCCGGAATAAGTTCATCCACGGTCGTCGCGTGACCGCCTTGAAGGATCGTTGTTTGCGGCGTCAGGTGTACTTTCATGGGACGCGGAGAAATCGCGTCGCGTAACAACAATTCCTGTTTATCGGCGCGATAGCTGGTTATAGTTCCTTGACTCTCGCCCGCCACTACTGTGTTTCGCAGGCGAATATTTTTCGCAAAGACCATGTTGCCATCAAGAATCGTATCGACATAGACACGATCTCCAAGGTGCAGGTCGGCAGCCGAACCCGGCCGAGTTCCCAAGTAAATATGCGTGCGCGGGTCGAAGAAGATCTTTTCTTTGCCGCCACCAAAAGACTGCACTGTGATTTCATCGCGGACGCGGTCGAGGTTTCGGATGGTGCCGCCAATCAACGTAGCATTCGCCGGGGGTAACGATGGCAGATCGGGCAACAGGCTCGCCGGATCGATGGTCGCATCCGTATCTCCAGCGGTTTCCGCCGGATCGTTAGCGTCCGCAGATTTAGGCGCCGACGATACCAGGCTTTGCGCAGGTGTCGGTGTCTGCGCCGGGCAAACTGCGCCAATGCCGGTCAGGATAGCTGCCACAAGCACGCACCATGCGAGACGACCCATGCTGATTCACTCCCCCTTATGCTTTTCGACGCAGCAGTTCGATGCCGATTCGCCGCATAAGGTGGTCGTCTTTCGATAAAAATGAGAAATTCTACGGCAAACAATGGCCATAATCTCGCATCTTAGTTTTGCTTCAGCCGCATCTTGAGGAGGGGGTGTGCAGGCATGGTTGGGAAAATCTGGGACGTGAAGATCTGGAACATCAAGAATTCGATTGCCGCCGGCTTGGTTGCGATTGTGATCGCGGCCTGTCCCTTCGCACGCGCGGGTGAAATCAAGATTACGCTGCCCATGCGTAGCCATCTCACTCCAGTGCAACGATTGAACCGCAGAGGCGTGGAAGAAGTTGCCAAGCATCGCTACGAAAAAGCGGAAGCCTTATTTTATCGGGCGTACCTGCTTGACCCGGATGATCCGTACACTCTCAACAATCTGGGCTATATCTCGGAACTGCAGGGCCAGGTCGACCGCGCGCTGAATTTTTACCAGCTTGCCGGAGAGCAGGCGACCGATGCCGTCATCGCGCGGGCCAGTTCGTCGCGAGTTGAAGGACAATCAATCAAGGCGGCGTTGGCCATCCCCGATCAGCCAATGCAGATCAACCATGATAACGTCGAAGCTGTGCGCATGCTGTCGCAAGGGCGTGCTCCTGAGGCTGATCTATTCCTGACCCAGGTTCTGCAAAAAAATCCCAACAATGTTTTCACATTGAACAATCTTGGGGTCGCCAAGGAGATGGAAGGCGAGTCGCAGGAAGCGCTGAAGTTCTACGACCAGGCCGCAGCTGAAAGTTCCAATGCCTCGGCCGTCGTGACACTCGATCGCGCCTGGAGAGGCAAACCAGTAAGCCAGATGGCTGCCCGGAATGCCAGGAGCCTGCGCAACAGGATCGCAACCCAGCAGAGCACGGAAGCGCAGCTGGCAGACTTGAACGTTCGAGGCGTATCTGCATTGAACCGTAACGACGTGCGGGACGCGGAGCAGGATTTTCGAGCAGCCTACGCGCTCGACCCTAATAACGCATTCGCGCTGAACAACATTGGATATGTTTCTGAAATGAATGGCGACCGCGAGACCGCGGAATTCTTTTACGGCAAGGCCCAGACCATGCCCGGAGCAAATCTGAAAGTCGGTCTAGCCACACGCACGACCGCCGAAGGGTCAAAACTGGTACAGGTTGCGTCCGAAAGCGATTCCAGCGTGGAGTCGAAGGTTGCTCAGCAACAAGCGGCGCGCCGCGCGCGGCATGAGCCGGTGGAACTGCTGCGCCGTGATAACACTCCCGTGCAGGAACAACCGAGCCAGACCGCTCCCAACCAATAGAGCTCCCGCTCGCTATGCGCTGCGCTCTTGATAGCGATCGATATCTGACTCTGGATCGTACGTGAAATAGCGCACCAGATTCTTGAAGTATCGCAGCAGCGTATTGACATTGGTCGCATACCAGCAGCAGCGGGTCATCTGCGGAGAAAACCCGCAAATAAAACGGAATTGATCCAGGGCCACACGAGAATCGCCCAGCATCGCCGCTGCAATGCGGTGATTGCCATCCAGAATTGTCAGTGGTCCGGTTTCGTTCACTCCGATCAGCAGGACCGCCGGATTCACCAGATTGTCCTGTACGGTAGAACTGAGCAGGCGGAGCTTGCCGAAGAAACGGTCGTTGGTAGGAGCCTTTAAGTGAACCCTGATCCGCTCGACCACATCGGTCAGATAAAAGCTGCCCTGAGCCACGCGTCGCCATTGTGCTCGCGGAAAGAATCGAATTCTGTCCAATTCGTCCTGTGACAAGCGAACCTCGTACCATGCCGTATCGGCGGGAAGCTCACGCCACATGGGGCCTCTGCGCAGAAATAACAGAGCCTGGCGCACCGCATTTTCACGCGGACTGCCGAGATCCGGGTTTCTGACCAGATGGTCGAACTGGTTGCGGTACTCATCAAATTCCGGATGGTGAAATTCACTTCTCAGGAATTCGGCCATCACTTCTTCCTCGGGCAACCGGCGGCCGACTCGAAGCCCGGGGTAAGTGGCCAAGGGCTTCGGCGCAAAATGTGCCCGCAGCAGCGGCACGATCAGAAGAGCAAGCAAGGCGACCATCAACACCAATTGCACGAGTATGACCTGGCGGAGCGTATGGTGAAGCATATAAACTCCGGCCACCAAAGCGCCGCTGAAAGCGAGTTGTAACCAGCTGGTATTCGCGATTTTGCGCGACATTTCGTAGGTAATAATCACCGAGCTCAGGGAATACACTCCGGTCATGACGGCATAGAGAATCAGCAGCGGAGCCAGCGCGCCATACATGCCCAGTTCAAAGTGCGATCCGAACAGCATCTTCCATAGAAAGCTGGGAACCATCCATAGGCCGAAGATCAGTACCGAGAGGATAAGAAAAACCAGTAGCAGCGAGGTGAATAAAACTGGGCTGCCTTCTTGCTCTTCGCTGCCCGCGCCGGCGGAAACGGGAAACATAGTGTTGACGACCGACCATGCGCACATGTTCACCAGTCGCCCCACCAGGGCGACGGCGGCATAGAATCCGGCTTCGGCGGGCGGGAAAAAGTGCTTCACCAGTACGATATCGAAGTTGTTGATCACAGTCTGCCCGGAGAAGAAAACAATCGCCTGCAGGCCTTCCTGGAAGGAAATGGCGATTCCATGAAAACTGAGAGAAGATAAGCCGGGGCTGGGCGCCGCGAATAGATAAGCCACGATCACCGCCAGAACGCTGGCCAGGACCGCGCCCTCAACTCCCATGCCGATTTCGATGAGGAGAAATACTCCGCCCACGCGGACCAATCCTTCCAGGATGAAGTTGATCGCGAGCGGTGCGAATGCGTGGATTCCCTGAATGTATCCGCGGCGCACACCGAGCGGAATGTAAAACGCCGCGCCCAGGGCCAGCAGCGATATGAGAAACGAACTTGGCAGATTGAGGTATTGCTGCAGCGGAACTTTGAACAGAAACAACAGCAGACCAATCGCCAAGCCGGCCATCCAGGAGCGTTGATGAAGCGTGGCAAAAAACGCGGCTCGCTCCTGCGGCGAATTACTCCTTGCAACATACTTTGCGCACACCACCTGAAACGACAAGGTGATGCCCGAGGCCAACATCAGCATCGTATAAACCGCTGTGGCGTGGGCAAAGCCGCTCGGACCCAGAAGCCGGGCGGTCGCAACGTTGTAAACCAGATTAGTGAGGCCCACCAATCCTGACCCCGCGAGCAAGGTCAGGCTGCCGCCGAGCAATTTTGATCGCAGAGTTTTGGGAGGCGCGGCTGCCGGGGCCAGTCCACCACTGGCGGCCTCAACTTCCTCCTCGGATTTCATTATTTCGGCCATGCGCGAATGTCGGAG
>JASHTD010000413.1 GCA_030040725.1 Candidatus Sulfotelmatobacter sp.
CGCGATCCGCGAATCGCCGCGATTGTGCCGGTTCACTTAATCGCGACCGATGCCAAAGGATCTGCGGTCGATCAGGAGGTGTCCACGGTGAACGTCAGCCGGAGAGGCGCCCTCGTGAAAGGCGTTCGCGGAGAGTTTCGCGCAGGCAGCAAAGTCACTCTTGCGCGCGGCCTGCATCGAGAAGAATTTCAGGTGGAGTGGGTAGGAAAACCGAGTTCCGCTGACGCCGGCCAAATGGGCGTTTCCCTGCTAAATTCCAATTCCTCATTTTGGGAAGATATAGCCGGAAGGGCGGCGGTCGACGAATCCAGCCCGCAACGCGAAGATTCCGCGGAAAACATCCAGGTTAAGGGGAAAGCAAGAGCCCATAGCGCTTAGAAATCAGTACGGCAATAACTCCGAGATGAATCGAACACGCATTCTCGTAGTGGATGATTCGGTGGTGATCCGCAAGATGCTGTCGCAGACGCTAGCAGAGGAGCGCGGGATGGAGGTCGTGGGAACGGCAAGCGACGGGCGTCTGGGACTGGAGAAGATTGCACAGCTCCATCCTGATCTGGTCACGCTCGATGTCGAGATGCCGGTGATGAACGGGCTGGATACGCTTGCGCGGGTGCGCAAGCTGTATCCCACGCTGCCGGTGGTAATGTTCAGCACTTTAACCGAGCACGGCGCCGCCGCCACGTTGGATGCGTTGGCGCTCGGAGCGTCCGATTACGCAACCAAGCCAGGCAATAGCGGCACCATGGCCGGCGCTGTCGAAGCGATTCGCGCCGAACTGATCCCGAAGATCAGAGCGCTCTGCAGCCGCCCGGTGGCAAAGCTTGCACTGCCGCCGCCTGCTCCGACTGTGGCCTCGCGGCGGATGCATCGGCGCATTGAAATCGTAACCATCGGTACCTCCACTGGAGGGCCGAATGCGCTGGCGGAGGTGTTGCCGCGTATTCCCAAAGATTTTCCGGTGCCCATCGTGCTGGTGCAGCACATGCCTCCAATTTTTACCCGTCTCCTTGCCGACCGCTTGGCCGGGCAGTGTGCGATTCCGGTGCATGAAGCCAGCGCGGGAACGATACTTTCTCCGGGCCAAGCGTGGATTGCGCCGGGCAATTTTCATTTGACGGTGAAACATGCGGCGGTGGGCACGCGACTGGAACTTAATCAGGAAAAGCCGGAGAACTCGTGCCGGCCGTCGGTTGATGTGCTGTTTCGCTCGGTCGCCGAAGTTTATGGCTCGGGTACGCTGGCAGTCGTGATGACTGGGATGGGATCGGATGGTGTGACCGGAGCCGAGTGCATTCGCAAACGAGGTGGCGAGGTGATCGTGCAGGATGAGCCTTCCTCGGTAGTGTGGGGGATGCCGGGACTGGTTTATGCCTCGGGCCAGGTCGATGGAGTTTATCCGCTTCATCAGTTAGGGCAGGAGATCATAAGGCGGGTTTCGCAAAGCCGCGCTGCGGCCGCGGGCCTGAGCCGGGCCGCAAGCACCCCTATTAAACCGGGGGCGAGGTGAATGCCGGGGCACAACCCGCGAAAAGCAGTCCGGCGCTCTCCGCCGGCAGCGAGCCGGTTGACCCGGTGTACCGCCAGATTCGCGATCTCGTCTATAAGGTTTCCGGCATTTATAAGACCGAAGAAAAGCTTTATCTTCTCGCCGCCGGTTGCGGCCGCAGGATGAAACAGTTGAGCGCGAAAACCTCCCGCGAATACTGGGACCATCTTACGGCGCATCCCAGCCGCGACGGCGAGATGCGGCAACTGCTCAACGAAATCACCATTGGTGAGACTTGCCTGTTTCGCAGCCAGCCGCAACTCGACGCCCTGCGCAAAGTAATTCTCCCGGAAATCGTCGCCGACAAGACCAAGCAGGTAACCCGGCGGCTGCGCATCTGGAGCGCGGGATGCTCGACTGGAGAGGAACCCTATACTCTCGCGATGAACATGATGGAGGAAAGCGCCGGCACGTTAAGAAACTGGACAGTGGAGATTCTGGCGACCGACCTGAACGACCATTCGGTAGAAACTGCTAAGGCAGGCATTTACGGCGATTACGCCTTGCGCAGCACCCCGGATTACTTCAAGCGCAAGTATTTCGTTCCGGTGGAAGACAAAAAATTGCAGGTGCGACCGGAGGTGAAGAAGCTGATCAACTTCAGCCGGTTGAACCTGCAGGACGATTCCCGCATGCTGTTCATGAAGGGCATGGACGTGATTTTCTGCTGCAACGTGCTGATCTACTTCGATGGTTCGTCGAAGTCGAAGGTGATCAACCACTTTTATTCCAACCTTAATTTTAGCGGATACTTTTTTCTGGGCACGTCGGAGTCGCTGCTGAACCTCAACGATAAATTCCACCTGGTGCATTTTCCGGGAGCGATCGCTTACTGGAAGCCTTCGCTGAAAAGCGGGAAATTATGAGTACACCTGTTGCCGCAAACGTGATCACCCAAGTTCGGGAGCGTGTGAAAGCCATTGAAACCATGCCGTCGATACCGCAGGTTTTTCTCCCCCTGCTCGATATGCTGAATCTGCCTCCCGATCTGGTGAGTTTGAATGAAGTTGTCAAACTGGTATCGTACGACAACACAATTGCCGCCCAATGCCTGCGCGTGGCCAGTTCACCGCTGTTTGGCCTAGCCAAATCGCCGGATACGATCAAAGCCGCGGTGATCAGCCTGGGGTTGCGCCGGGTGCAAACCATTCTGCTCACGTGCTGCATGGGCAAGGCGTTTCCCGCCAAGGACTGGCCGCTCGATCCGATTGTCTTCTGGAGGCACTCGCTGGGCTGCGCTATGGTTTGCCGCCAATTCAGCGAGAAAATGGGAGGCGGCGATCGGGAGAAGGCCTACATGGCCGGGCTCATGCACGACATCGGCTTCATGGTGAACTGCATGGTCTTTCCCAAGGAATTCGGGGCGGCGGTGAAGTATGCCCTCGAGCGGCAGATTCCTCTTGACGTTGCTGAACTCGCGACCATGGGATTCACCCACTGTGAGAGCGGGCGCGCCCTCGCGGAGCTTTGGAATCTTTCCGATGACATGATTCACGTGATCGCGCATCACCATAATCCCGAACGGAGCGGCACCGCACAACCGCTGGTGGCGCTGGTTCATCTCAGCGATCTTCTGTGCCGTATGCGGGCTCTCGGCTACGGGTATTACGAACGGCAAAAAGTAGACCTGGTCGAGGATCCGGCCTGGGCCATTTTGCTGCGCGAGCATCGCAAGCTCGATGGCGTCGATTTGGTGCGGTTCAGCTTTGAGCTCGACGAAGCAGTCGAGGGAATTTCGCACTTGGTTTCGACCATCATGGCGGGTGGAAACCCCTGAACCTGCCGGGTTCTCTGCCGTTTTCGCGCTGGCTGGACCTCGGCGAACGTTGGCATCAGCCCCATGTAACGGAAGCGAAGGGGATTAGGAGTGAATCTGCAAGGTGATGACCACCGGCATGCCTTCAAAGCACATCTGGACTTCGAGGCCAGGCGAGTCGGCCAGCGAGTACGTGCTGTAATCACTTCCGGTGATCACTGTGGGAGGAGATAACAAGCAGCCATCGCCCAGGCCGGAGATCTTGTTCTTAAAATTTCCTGCAACCATGTTGCAGATCTCGCCCAGCGCATCCGACATTTCTGCGCCGACTTTGTCGGCGGCCAATCCGAGCATTTTTGAAGTCATGAGCACGGCGGCTTTTTCGCCGCACTGGATAGTCATGACGCCGGACAGCTCACCCGCCAGGCCTACCATGGAAGTGACTCCCAGGGGCAGGTGCGCGTCATCGCCGAGAGGCATCAGGTGACATCCCAGCATCAGCTGGAAAACCTCGCGGGTGGCAAGTTCCAGAAACGGACGCCAGGCTTCATGGCTGCCTCCAGCCGCCAGCAATTCTGTCGAAGAGCTCATACTTTTCCTGCCAGCGCCGGGATGACCTGGGTCTTGACCTGGTCAGGAGTGAACGGCTTGCGGATATAGCCGCGGGCGCCGCAAGACAGCGCCTGCACCACGTGCGTCTCGCTGCCTTCCGTCGTGATCATGATCACCGGCACGGCCTTTGCGTTTTCCACCGAGGGAAGCTGCTTGATGAATTCCAGGCCGTCCATTACCGGCATGTTAATGTCGCAGAGAATAAGATCGGGTTGGTTCGCCTGCAGGACCGCCAGCGCCTCTGCGCCGTTGCCCGCCTCGAAGACCTGCGATAGATCGAGTCCGGCCTGGCGCAAGGAACGCTCAACGATCTTGCGCATGACGGAAGAATCGTCGACGATGAGAACGCGCACTGGCATAAGCTGTAGAAAGTCCGCACGGTCGGCCCGTCCGGTCTGCGGTTTGTTAGGTGTCTCTCTCCAATCTATCGGCAGAGGCTTCAATGACTTTAGGACGGAAAACCGCGGCGTTGTCTATAATGACCGGACGAGAGCGGCCCGGAGAAGACAAGAAGCATCGTCTGCCGGATGTCGCCTGCGTTGCCGCGCGTTATGAGGCAGGGAAGCATTGTCCGTTGACTGCATGAATGTGAGACCCGGAGTCGAGGCGGCAGGCTTAAGCGATGTGGGCTGCCAGCGGGAAAACAACGAGGATTCCTATCTTTATTGGGAGTCGGCCGACAACGAGGAATTCCTGCGCAAGGGGCGACTGGCTATCATCGCCGATGGCATGGGCGGCCACGAAGGTGGTTTGGAGGCCAGCCGGTTGGCGGTAGAGACGGTTCGGGACGTCTATGACGCGGGCTTTCGGGACGACCCGCAGGCGATGCTGATCGAAGGTTTTGCCGCGGCCCACGTCCGCATCCGCGAGTATGCGGAGCGCCATCCGGCTTTCTTTGGGATGGGCACAACTTGTACGGCGGTGGTGGTGCGAGGGCAGCAGCTTTACTTCGCGCATATTGGCGACAGCCGGCTTTATCGCATGCGCGACCGGCGGATCGAGCGCCTGACGCACGATCACTCGTATGTTGGCAGGCTGGTGGAAAGCGGTCTGGTGCGAGCCGAAGACGCCGAAAAGCATCCGCAGAGGCATATTTTAACGGCTGCCTTGGGGGCGGGACTTCAGTTGGACGTGGAAAGCGCTCCGGCCGGTTTGCACGTGCAGGAAGGCGACGAGCTTCTGCTTTGTACCGACGGGCTCTGGGGCGTGGTCAGCGAGGAAGAATTGGAGAGTGCCCTGCGTAGCAGTCCTCCGGCCGAGTGCTGCGCCGCGCTCGTGAAACTGGCGCGGTCGCGCGGTGGGCCCGACAACATCACGCTGCAAGTCCTGCGAGTCCTCCGCGAAACGTAAGTTCCAATTGTGACTTTCGACCCCGCCACTTTTTCTCAAGTGGTGGTCCTTCCAGAAGTTCTTGTTCTTCAAACTGCAAACGATTGCGCATGTGCGGATCGCTTCCTTCGCCGCCGGAAACCGTAAGTCTCATTCCCAGCGGCGCTTACCTTTTATTGACGGCGAGGCGGGGATGGAACCGGGATTGCAATGCTTATGTTATATAAAGTCTATTAATTAGATGGACTTTATGGCATAATCGCTGGCCATGAAAATTTCTCAAAAAGGTTTATACGCGCTGCAAGCCATGATGATGCTCGCCCGCCACCATCACCAGGGCGCCATCAAGATTCGCGAAATCGCCTACGAAGAGGATCTTCCGGAAAAATTCCTGGAGCTGATCCTTCTCGAACTGAAGAACGCGCGCATGGTGGAGAGCGTGCGTGGCGCCAAGGGCGGCTATCAATTGAGGCGGGAACCAGCGGAAATCCGCCTGAGTGAGATCATGCGCCTCATCGATGGGCCGCTGGCTCCGTTCGCTGACGCAGAGCAGTTGCGGGTGCTGATTGATCGCGACGTCCCGCACCGTTCGCTGTACCAGGTGTTTCTCGATGTGCGCGATGCCGTCGCGCACATTTTGGACAACACAAGCTTGGCGGATTTGATCGCCGGGAACACTCCTCGTCTTGCTAAGAGCAGGCGTAGAACCAGGAAAAAAGAGAAGGGAAGCGTTCTGCCCATGGTAGTTGGAGGGCAGAAGGGTGATTAAGAGTTGGCGGATTGCCGTAATCGTGGGGTGGGGAGCGCTACCGGTCTTCGCGCAAACCGTAATTCACGCGGGCGCGTTTCCAAACATCACGCATCCGCAGGCAATGGTAGGAAAGGCCCTCGGCTGGTTTGATAGAGCCACGAAGGCCCGATTCGCAGTCGATGGTGTTGTGTTTCGCTCGGTAGAGCGCCATTTGCATCGTAAATGGGGTGTGGCGACCTAAATCCCGGATCCGCACCTGCACGCATTTTTGGAGTTGAATTGGAAGGCAATTTTTTCGGCGTAAAAGACTACTAAGTCTATCGACATAAGTCTATGACATGTAATTAAGGCGAATCGTTGCGCTCTCCCAGCGTTGTGTGGGCGCAAGGCGAAGCCGGGAGCATGAGTTCCATCCCCCAGCTGTAGAAGCAAAAAACGAAAAACTCAATAAAAAGGAGAGAAGTGTCTACTTCTATGAAAGCAATCAGCAAGTTGTTTATTTCCGCAGTTACTACCGCGGTTATGGCGGGCGGTGTCTGGGCGCAAAACCCGGCACCCGCCGGACCTGCGAATGAAACCTCCGCAGCACCTGCCGCGCCGATTACGGCCGGCGATGTGCAAGCTTTAAAAGACGCGCTCGCCGCGCAGCAGCGGCGAATTGAAGCCCTGGAAGGCGAGTTGCACAAGCGCAATCAATCGGTGCAACAAGCTCAAACCACCGCCGCCGAAGCGGCTCAAAAGGCCGACGCGGCGCAAGCTATGGCCAGCCAGGCGGTGAATGAAGTCCAGAGTGATTTGGCCACGCTTAAGCCGGTCAGCGGTTCGAGTGACGGCGCAACCCTGAAGAATGCCGTGTTGAACTCGCAAGATTCTTCCCAGACTTCGGCCCCCGACCAATCCCAGACGTTCAACAAGCAGATGGAAGGTCCGGTTACGCTTCACTTCCGGGGCATCAACATTACTCCCGGTGGATATGCCGCTGCCGAATTTGTGCGGCGATCGAGAGCCCTCGGCGCGGATCTGCCGACTCCCTATAACTCGCTGACCATGCCAGGCGCGACCCAGAGCCAGATGTCCGAGTTCTTCGGATCGGGTCGCCAGTCAAAGATCACCACCTTCGTCGATGGCCGGATGAAAAATGTGGATCTATCAAGCTACGTTTCCGCCGATTTTCTCTCCGCGGGCGTTACTTCCACTTCGACGCAAACCAACAGCTATACCCTCCGTCTTCGGCAGGCCTGGGGCCAAGCCAAGTTCGATAACGGCTGGAGCGTCCTGGGTGGTCAGGTCTGGAGTCTCGCAACTGAAAACGGGTTCGGCATTTCTCCGGATGACGACACAGGCAGAACCAACGATGCTCGCCCAAAGGTCATCGATCCTTCGTATAACGTGGGGTTCGTTTTTGCGCGCCAGTATGGTCTGCGTCTGACTAAGAATTTCTCCAACAAAGTTGCAGCGGCCATCGCGATCGAAAATGCGCAAGGCACGCTCACCACGCATGGCAATGGAGACAACTTCGTCCTTGGAGAAACGGGCGCGAGCAACAGCTATAACACCACTTCCAACTACACCTTCAATCCTTCGCCGGATATCATCGCCAAGGTCGCGTTTGACCCCGGTGTTGGCCATTATGAGGTCCTCGGATTGCTGGATCGCTTCAGCGACCGGGTGTATCCCTGCGGCGAGGTGGTGTTGACAGGTACGGCTACCACCGGTCCATGCCCGAATGGTGTGGGAACTGGTCCCAACGCCGTTGGAGCTTATAACACTTCGAAAGAGGGCGGCGCCATCGGCGCCAGCGCACGCTGGAAGATTCCAGGTCATCTGGTCTTTGGATTGAAGGGGTTTGGAGGCAGCGGAGTCGGGCGCTACGGTCCGGCGGCACTTCCCGATCTTTCGATCAACGGTAATGGCACACCACACTTGGTCAAGAACTTGATGGGGCTTAGCACACTCGAGTGGAGCCACAAAAAGGTCAGCATTGACTTTTATGCAGGTGCGGAGTACGGCAGCCGGACCTATAGCATCGATCCATTGACTGGAAAGCAGGTTGGTTACGGCGCACCCACGTTCAAGAACTACGGCTGTTACCTCGAACTTCCTCCCGCGGTGAACACCGGCTTCACTCCGACAACACTCGCCGATTGCACGGGCGATTCGCGCGTGGTAACGGAGGGCACGACCTCGTTCTGGTATCGCTTCTACGATGGACCGCGGGGCAGGTTTCAGTTCGGGGCGCAGTACTCTTACGTGAACCGCCAGACGTGGTCGGGAGTGGGCTTCTCGAAAACCAGCAGCCTCACGCCGGTGGGACTCGACAACATGGTGTACACGTCCTTCCGTTATTACTTGCCGTAAGCGGGAACGCTCCCGCGTCGAATGATACGGGAGCGTTCTCATCTTTCGCTCTCAAGTTCTGAGGGATATTCCCTCGGAAAGCCGCCGGCCTGGTTTTGGCTCACTCTCCTTTTCCGGGCTGGCGGCGCTCATTAACTTTTCTTCAGTTAGATGCCCGCGTGCTTTTTGCTAATCCAATCTTTTCAGCTTCTTCCTCGCATTGTTCACATGAAATTCATCGCACTGTAACTCTCCTGTAACAGGGGCGCGGGTACAAAGGTGAGTTCACCTCAACCGCTTTACCGGTCGATTGCATTACTGGCATTCCTGCGCGGCAGGAGTGCCAGGTAAAACCAAAAAGGAGAGGAAGTTACTTCATGAAAGAGATAAGGAATTGGTGTCTTCTGTTGGCTCTGACTCTGCTGGCCCTAAGTTGCTTGGCCCAAACCGACACCCCAACCAAACCAAAAAAAGACAAGCCGGCTACCGCCGCCGATGTGCAGGCATTGAAAGACGCGATCGCCGCCCAGCAGGCGGCTCTTGCCCGGCAGCAGCAGGAAATTCAACAACTGAAGAACGAGTTGCAGCACAAGGATCAGTCCGTGCAGCAAGCGCAGAGCGCCGCCTCCGATGCGGCCTCGAAGGCGGACGCCGCGCAAGCCCAGGCCAGCCAGCAGCAGGAAGCAGTAGGTGACCTCAAGAAAGATGTCGCCGATCTGAAGGCCAACGTCAACAATGCGGCCACGAGCATCCAGGAAACGCAAAAGAATATACACGACGAACTGGAGAACCCGTTGGCGATCCATTACAAAGGCATCACGCTCACGCCCGGCGGGTTCCTGGCGGCAGAATTTGTGCGGCGGTCGCGAGCCCTCGGATCGGACATCAACACGCCGTTCAACTCGCTTACCATGCCTGGAGCTTCCCAGAGCTACATGTCGGAGTTCTTCGGATCTGGCCGTCAGTCACGCATCAGTTTGCTCGCAACAGGGAAGCTGATGAATGCGACTTTATCCGGCTATTACGAGGGTGACTTTCTCAACGCAGGTGTCACTTCGAACAACAACGAAAGCAACAGTTACCCGTTCCGGCAGCGGCAGGCTTGGGGTCAGGCGGCCCTGAGCAGTGGCTGGACTGTAACCGGCGGACAGATGTGGAGTCTGGTCACGGAAACTCACCATGGGGTTGATAACCGCACCGAAGCTGTGCCGTTAACTATCGACCCACAGTATACCGTCGGCTTCAGTTGGGCGCGGCAATATGCGGTGCGCGTGTCGAAAGACTTTGGCAACAAGTTCTGGCTGGCGGCTTCAATGGAAAACTCGCAGGCCACGCTCACCACCCACAGCAACGAAACCAACTTCCTGATCGGGTCGGCCGGAGCCAGCGGCGGACTCTACAACTCTGCCATCAGCACTTGCAGCAGCACGATCAACAGCACGGCGACTTCGGTCACGACAACGTGTACGCCGATCGCCGGCTATTCGTTTAACCCCTCGCCCGATTTCATTGTGAAGGCCGTAGCGGAGCCGGGATTTGGACACTATGAAATCTTCGGCCTCAACACCAACTTCCGCGACCGTATCTTTCCCTGCGGTGGCGTCTCTTCCACGACCATCTGCAATGGCAAAACCGGTCCCTCCGCGTTGGGAGCCTTTAACGACACGCGGAACGGGGGCGGATTCGGCGCCAACGCCCGTTGGACTCTCATGAAGCATCTGGATTTCGGATTGCACTTCCTCGGCGGCAAGGGAATCGGCCGCTACGGGACCTCGACCTTGCCGGACACAGCGATCCGTGCAGATGGCGCATTCAACCTGGTCAAGAGCGCTCAGGGACTCGGAACACTCGAGTGGCACGGGCCAAAGCTGGATGTCTACTTTAATGGAGGTGTGGAATACGCTGGCCGCGCGTATGACTACGATCCCATCACCAACAAGTATGTAGGTTATGGTGCTCCCGCATTCAATAGCTATGGCTGCTACGAGGAGACGCAGCCTGGAGTCAACAACGGCTTCGCGCCGGGCAGCTTATCCAACTGCACTGCGGACACCCGCGCTGTGCTCGAAGGAACTGGCGGCTTCTGGTACCGCTTTTACAACGGGCCCAAGGGCAGATTCCAGTTCGGTGCTCAGTACTCGTACGTGACCCGCGAAACGTGGTATGGCGTCGGCTTTACCAAGGGTACGGCTGTCGCACCCTCCGGCCTCGACAACATGGTCTTCACTTCGCTGCGCTACTACATACCGTAACGGCGAAAAACCAACCATCGGTCCCGCGTTGCTCCGAGCGGCGCGGGACCACGTTGTTATTTGGCCTGTGACTTCCGTTGTTGTCACTTCATGGGCCTCGCAACTTCTGAAGGGAAACTTCCCTCCAGAATCGCCGCCGGCCCGGTTTTGGCTCACTCTCCTTTTCCGGGCTGGCGGTGTTAATTTAGATGTTGAATTAGGTAAAAAGCCGAGTTACTCTATGGACTTTATACTAATTATCGGGTGGAAATGAAATCCAGACGCGAGTTTCTCAAGCAGGCCTCCAGTGCGGCTTTCGCCGTGGCAGTGAACCCCGCGGCGCTGGCGCGGGCGCTAGCGGAACAGCAAGCCGTGAAGTTTCCGGGCGAAGACGGTATGGTCCTGCGTTCCTTCCGTTTCGTCGATCTCGAATCTCCCGTCGAATATTTCAATACATGGCTTACTCCCGTACCACATTTTTTCGTGCGCAATCACATGTTCGAACCCAGTGAATTGGAGGCCGGAGAATGGCGCCTCACGATCGGCGGCGAAGTGGAACAGCCGCTAACGTTGAGCTACGTTGATTTGCGAAAAATGGAAGCGCACTCGGTCGTCAACACGCTCGAGTGCGCCGGCAACGGTCGCGCCTTCTACCGTCCGCAACTTCCCGGGATTCAGTGGGGCAAAGGAGCCGTGGGTACAGCGCGATTTTCGGGTCCGCGCCTGCGCGATTTGCTGCAGCGCGCTGGAGTCAAGGCAAACGGCAAGCACCTGATGTTCCGTGGCCTCGATGATGTTCCCGGCAAAGTTCCTCCCTTCGTGCGCAGCATCCCGATCGAAAAAGCTCTGGATGGCGACACGCTCATCGCCACACATATGAACGGCTCGCCACTCACGAAGCATCACGGATTTCCGGCCCGGCTTCTTGTGCCGGGATGGATTGGATCGGCCTCGTGCAAGTGGTTGGCGGAACTTAAGGTTCTCGAGACTGAGTTCGCGGGAAATTTTATGAGCCCGGGTTACCGCATGCCAAACCAGCCTGTACAACCTGGACAGGCGCCGAAGCCGGAGGACACCCATCCGGTGACTGCGCTTACCGTAAAGTCGGTCATCGCCGGACCGGTCGATGGTGTGAATTTGAGGCCCGGCCGAATCGTCGTTCACGGCGCAGCATGGGCGGGCGAGGCCGATGTCCAGAAGGTAGATATCTCGGTCGACGGCGGCGCGACCTGGAATGGAGCGACTCTCGCCCACGAGCACGCCCACTACGCTTGGCGCTTGTGGAGCTATGCTTGGAAGCCAACCAAAGCTGGAGACTACGCCGTCCTTTCGCGCGCTACCGATACCCTGGGACGCACTCAACCTGCCGCGGCGTCGTGGAATCCGGGCGGATATCTAAATAATTCGATCGACCGGGTGAGCGTTCATGTCGCTTAGAGGCAAGGGTTTTTTCAAGTGGTTTTGCGCACTCCTGTTGTTGTGCCTGATGGCGGTAGCTGCAGCATTGGCTCAGAAAACTGCGGCCGTGAGCCCAACCGAACAGCTACCTGCCGGACCGATGCAGGCCAAGGCCACCACTGCCTGTACCGAGTGCCACGAAGCCCGCATCGTTTTGCAACAGAGACTAAGCAAGGCGGCGTGGACGAAAGAAGTCGACAAGATGACCAAGTGGGGCGCGCTGGTCGATCCCGCCGATCGCGAGGTGCTGATCGATTACCTGAGCACAAACTTCGGTCCGGATAAGCCGCCGTATGAGCCGCCGCGAACTGCGCGCCAGGCAACCGCGTCCTCGGGATCATCGAAGTGATGCTAGGGCTAGGGCTTGTCAGGATTAGTCCCGTCGCATCAGGACCATCGGCGGAAAAAGCAAAGCGCTACCGACCCAGCACCGGCTTTGCGGATGCTACGGCAGCGCTGCTACTTCTAAGCCCAACACGGATACTCAAAAGTATAGGAACCTCTCACTCTTGTAACTAGTGATTCCCGGGGTTCCAGTCGGTTAGTAGGCAAAGGTCGGTGAAAGGTTGACCCTTCATTCCTTTGCTCGGTCCGGTTCTTCCTGAATTTATCTCTGGGACTCTTTCTGGTCTTGCTGATTTTCTGATGAAGAGGAACTCTTCTCCGGCCTGAGCAGCGGGAACAGAATTACATCTCGGATGGTGTGCGAATCGGTCAGCAGCATGCACAGGCGGTCCACGCCAACGCCAACGCCTCCTGCCGGAGGCATTCCGTAGGAAAGCGCGCGAATATAGTCCTCATCCACCTGAGCGGGCATCTCGAAATCGTCGTAAGCCTTGCGGTCTGCGACCTGCCATTCGAATATCTTGCGTTGCAACTCCGGGTCGTTGAGTTCGCTGAATCCGTTGGAGAGTTCCATTTTTCCGGCAAAAATCTCGAATCGCTCAGCCCACGCGGGGTCGTTTGGGTTTCTTTTCGAAAGCGGAGAAACCTCCGCCGGAAATTCATATATGACGGTTGGCTGTACCAAATGCTCCTCCGCCAAGGCCTCAAACAGCCAGACCGTATTCAGGCCAACCGGACGTTCCACGAGTGTCCGCGCGATTGGCAGGCGGACGCTCGGCATGACCTGATGGATGCGGCTGACCAGGTTATTTGACCCGTCCCAGTCGGAGAAGTCGCTCATTTCCGGCCTCGCTCCGGCCCCCTCTGGCCAGAATTTGATAATCGCCTCGCGCATGGTCAGCCGCTGCCAATTCGCCCAGTCGATTTCCTGATCTCCCCACTTCGACTTCAGGCTGCCATTCACATCCTTCGCTGAAGTCGTGATCAACTCCTGCGTCAGGTCCATCATGTCGCGAAAGTCAGCGTAGGCCTGGTAATACTCAAGCATGGTGAACTCGGGATTCCATCGCCAGCCCAGCCCTTCGTTGCGGAAATTGCGATTGATTTCATACACGCGATCGAATCCGCCGACAACGAGCCGTTTCAAGTAAAGCTCCGGCGCGATACGCAGATACAAATTCATGCCCAGCGTGTTGTGGTGCGTCACGAACGGACGTGCCACCGCGCCACCGGCGATGGGCTGCATCATCGGGGTTTCGACTTCCACGAATCCGTGCGCTTCCATCGTGCGCCGCAGTGACTGCACCAGTTTGCTGCGCTTCAGAAAAACCTCGCGCACCTCGGGATTCATCACCAGATCTACATAGCGCTGGCGATAGCGCAGCTCGACATCGGTCAAGCCGTGCCATTTTTCCGGCAGCGGCAAAAGATCTTTGCTGAGGAACGTGATCTCATCGACGTGAATAGTTAATTCGCCGGTTCGCGTGCGAAACAAATATCCGGCAACGCCGATGTGATCGCCGAGATCGAGCAGTTTGTAGAGTTCGAATCCCTTCTCGCCCACCGCATCTTTCTTGACGTAGATTTGCAAGCGTTGCCCACCCTGCTGCAGGTGGCAGAATCCCGCTTTTCCCATTAAGCGAATGGCCATGATGCGGCCTGCGACGCGGACGTTGACTCGTGGACTTTCCAGTTGTTCTGCAGTCTTACCGGAGTAATCGGCCAGAATCTGCGGAATTGTATACGCGAGTTCGTACTTGCTGCGGTATGTCGTCTGGCCGAGCGCTTCTATCTGCCGCAGCTTCTGCCGCCGCAGTTCGTAAATGTTTTCGTCGAGTGCCAAGAGAACCTTTCCTGATCAAGAGAGGGAACTGCGATTATAAACAACCCACTCATTGCGACATGGTGCCTTGGGACCTTGAAATCGTCGATTGTCATACCGTGGTACACTGGTACACATGATTGACGATTCCAAATTGCTGGTCGAGCGGGTGCAGACGGGAGTGCGGATGGAGAAACGCCTGCTCAAAATCCTGAAAGCTTTTGCGGAATATCACGACATGTCGCTGGGGGACCTGCTGGAGGGTATTGTGCTTCACGCATTCGACGGCAAAACGCCTTTCAGCGCGGCGTCGCTCAATCGCATTCAGGAACTCAAGCGTTTCTACGATTTCGATCTCGATTCCAGCGCTAGCCACCGGTTGAAGGAAATCAAGTCCCAGCCGGGGCAGCGGCGGGCTGCCGGGAAATAGCGGAGGAGATATGAATGAATCGCGCATGCGATGCGCCGTCACCGGACTCCAATGGACCCTGGGCATCGTGATCCTCATTGAAGCAATTTTGTTTCTGCTCCCCGCCGCTCGCCACAACTTCTCGCAAACGCATGTGCCGGAAATCGTGCGTCAGATCCTTGGCTGGGGCGAGATTATCGGCTCAATTCTGTTGCTGATTCCCCGCACCGTCGTCCGCGGAGCCTGGCTCCTGGTCATCCTTTTCGTGCTGGCCATTGCGATTCATCTGCTCCACGGAATGTTCAACGTAGGCAATCTGGCCATCTACACAGCCGCCGCGTGCGCCGTAGCAACCGGGAAGGAATAGCTAATGACGGTCGCGCCCATCACGGAGTCAGCCCTCAGTAACCAGGAACTCATCGCCCGGTTCGAATGCGATACTGATCCGGATTCTCCTTTCCATCACGCCGATCACGTTCGTGTCGCATTCGCGTACTTGTCCGAATATTCCGTCCTCGTGGCACTCGAAAAATTCTCTACAGCGCTCAAACGATTTGCCGCCGCTCGCGGCAAGCCGGAGCTGTATCACGAAACCATCACCTGGGCTTATTTTTTTCTGATCCACGAGCGCATGGCTCGCGACCCTGGCATGGATTGGAGTGACTTTGCTGCGCATAATCCCGACCTTCTCATCTGGAAAAGCAGCATACTCGGCCGATACTACGAAGAAGCGACATTGAAGAGCGATCTGGCCCGCAACGTCTTCATATTGCCAGACAAAGGCTTGCCGCGGCAGCCCTGTGGTTGAAGTCACCCGTCATCGGCGTTAGTATTAGCAGCGCGAAGAGGTTTTTCATCGGCCAAGCGTTCAAGGCATCACGATGCCGCAAAACTATATCCCAATTTTCGTGTTCGTTGGCGTGATTGCGGTTCTTCTGCCGCTGACGCTACTGTTAGCCAAGCTCGTGCGCCCCGATAATCCCAACAAAACCAAGCTCATGCCCTACGAGTGCGGCATCGATCCGGTTGATAACGCGCGCGGTCGCTACACCGTCCGTTACTACATTATCGCCATTTTGTTTGTGGTATTCGACGTGGAGACGATTTTTCTTTTTCCCTGGGCGGTCAAATTCAAAGCCCTTGGCTTGTTTGGCTTCGTCGAAATCCTGATCTTTCTTGCGATCCTCATCGCCGGTTACATCTGGGTCTGGAAAAAAGGCGCCCTGGAGTGGGTTTAACGCATGGGCGCGACCGACGTTCCCATGGATAGTTCTCCGGCCGAAACTTTTACCGCCAGCCGCTGGACGCAAGGCAACTTTCTGTTTCCCACAAAAATCATTGTCAGCCCGCAACGCGTGAGCCGCGTTAAGTCGCGTCTGTTCGGCAGCAACGAAGAGACGATTCCCATGTCGAAAGTGGCGTCCGTGCACATTAAGACCGGTGTAGTGTGGTCGGAAATTGTGATTGAGTCCGCGGGTGGAGCCGATCCTATTACCAGCTACGGCCATCGCAAACGGGACGCACAACGGATTCGCGACCTGATCGAGCAATATCAGGCGCAGAGCCGCACCTAGCGCCACAATCTAGACGCGAGAAGGAAACGCGAACTGATCCGTTTTCTTCCACCGGCACCGGGATTACGTCAAACATGTGCCTTGATTAGAGCGCTTACTCCACGTCGCGCAGGCGAGCAGCCTTCCCCTTCAGCCCGCGCAAATAATACAGCTTTGCCCGGCGAACTTTAGAAGAGCGCACAACGTCGACTTTATCGATCACTTTTGAGTGCAGCGGGAAGATGCGCTCCACTCCTTGACCGAAGCTGATCTTTCGCACGGTGAAACTGGCCTGCGGACCACGATCGCGCTTGATCACGACGCCTTCAAATGCCTGCAGACGTTCCTTATCGCCTTCTTTGATCTTCACATGAACTCGAACGGTATCGCCCGCGTGAAACTCAGGGACATCGGTGCGCTGTGTTTTGGCCAGGAGTTTTTCAATCACTAAGTTTGTCATGATGATGAGTCCTTCTTGAATTCTAAGCTTGATATTGCTCGCGAGATTCAGTCGCGATTTTCTCGAATCAGCTACCGCATTACTGATTTCAGTGGCTGGAGCGGTCTTTCGTTAGCCTGTGTCCCTTCAGCCACTTCCATCAGTCCATCTTTTTCAGTCCGTCCAGGAACTTCGATTCTTCGTCACTTAAAGGCGAACCCTCGAGCAAATCCGGACGATTGCGCAGCGTTTTTTCCAGTGCACGCTGCCGGCGCCAGCGACGGATTTCCTCGTGATTGCCGGTCATCAGCGCTTCCGGCACGGCCATACCGCGAAACTGAGCCGGCCGCGTGTAGTGCGGATAATCCAGCAATCCATTCGAACCACACGTGGAATCGGCGCCCTCGGCGATTCTCGTTTTCACATCGACCGTAAACGATTCCTGCTGGGTCGACGCGTCGTTGCCTACAGCCCCGGGCAGTAACCGCACGACGGCTTCTATAATGACCGCCGCGGGTAATTCACCGCCGCTGAGAACATAATCTCCGACGGAAAGCTCCCTATCGGCTAAGAAATCGGTAACGCGTTCATCCACGCCTTCGTAGCGCCCGCAGATCAAAACCATCCGCTCTCGCTGCGCCAGCTCCGCAGCGAACGCCTGCGTGAAGCGCTGACCTTGCGCCGAAAGCAAAACCACAGACTGTCTGACGCGTCCTGCGATGCGATCTTCCCTGGGCGCAATGCCGAGAGAATCCAAACATTCAAACAACGGTTCGGGCTTCAGCACCATGCCTTCGCCGCCGCCAAACGGGCGATCATCCACGGTGCGATGGCGATCGTGCGTAAACTCCCGCAGGTCGTGTATCTCAATTGTCGCCAGCCCCATTTCTTGGGCCCGGCGGGTGATGCCGTAATCCAGCGGCCCGCGAAAGAAGTCCGGAAATATCGTTACAATGTCGGCCCTCATCGCGAAACCGAACCTTACCGCTTCTTGCTTCCCGGCTGTGCTTGCTCGCGCTTTTCTTCGCCGGTAAGCGGAGCGTTCACATCCAACAGCCCATCCGGAAGTTTCATGCGAACTTGCTTTCGTTCTATGTCTACCCGGTCGAGATACGCCTCGGCAAACGGAATATCCAGCAGCTTGCCCCCTGCGTCCTGGACAATGAACAGCGCCGCTTCGCCGGTCCCGAACTGCACCTGTTCGATTCGCCCTATCTCGCGATCGCGGTCGAACACCAGGCATCCGATGAGCTCGCTAACGTAATTCCAGCCGGGCCGCAACTCCGAACGCTGGTCGCGTGGCACCTGCAATTCGCAACCGACCAGAGGTTCGGCCTGGGAAATCGAATCGACGCCCGCAAACTTCAAAACCAGCAATCCTTTGTGCGGCCAGAGTTCTTCGACCTCCAATTCGCGGCGGGGCGAATCCGATTGACGCGACAGCGCCAGCAACTTCATGCCGGTCACAAATCGATCAGGAACGTCGCTGAAAATCTCGCTCGCAACTTCGCCGCGCCTGCCCTGCGTTTTCACCACGCGGGCGAGCGTAATGAACTCACCGCTGATTTCTGGATTGCCGATATCCGCTCTGTTGCCTCTGATTCCGCCAGGTTCGGCGAAACACTCCCGCGAATCTAGTCGATGACTTCCAGCGTGTAGCGCTTGCGCGCACGCGCCGCCGCGGCATTCAACAGTGCGCGCAAGGCACGAACATTGCGCCCTTGCCGGCCGATGATTTTGCCCACATCGCCTTCGGCAACCTCCAGTTCGATCACGCCGTCATCGAACTGTTCGACAAAAACCTCGTCGGGAGCATCGACCATCCACTTGGCAATCTTCTCGATCAGAAGGCGAACGTCTGCGG
>JASHTD010000414.1 GCA_030040725.1 Candidatus Sulfotelmatobacter sp.
TGTTCACCTATGTCGTGCCCAAGTTCGCGGAGTTGTTCAACAGCCTGGATGCGAAATTGCCAGCGATTACCCTGTTCATGCTTTCAGTGGGCGTCAACGCGCAAAAGTATTTTCCTGTTTTCGCCGTTGTGGTTGTGCTGGGAGGGTTTTTCTTCTGGCAGTGGCGAAAGACCGATCGCGGCGGCGATCAGATTGACCGCTTCATTCTGAGCTTGCCGTTGCTGGGCGATATTCGCTTAAAGCACCAGGTCGCTACCTTTTCCCGCATGTTGGCGACCTTATTGCAGGGAGGTCTGCCGCTCGTGCCCTCGATGGAGACGGCAGGATCGTCGATGTCGAGCCGCCGCATTCTTAAAGGCGTAGACCGCGCCAGTGTGAGAGTTCGCGAGGGGCAGGGTTTAGCCGCCAGCCTGGAAGAGCAGAAAATTTTTCCTGATCTCGCAGTGGAAATGTTGGAAGTAGGCGAATCGACGGGCGCATTGCCCGCAATGTTGAATTCGGTCGCAGAGTTCTACGAAGAAGACGTGCAGACGGCACTGAGTGCGGCTATGGCGCTCATCGAACCCCTGATTCTGATGATTATGGCGATCTTTGTAGGCGGGGTGCTGATCTCGTTGTATTTGCCAATTTTCAGTTTAGGAGTACAAGGAGCCCACTAAAGAAGAATTGGGCATTCAGTAACCGGGTAATTGAGTAATTTAAAGCCCTTGGCTTTAAAGCGTTCCAAATTACAAATTACCGATTGCAAAATTACAAATGTTTTGGGATGGCGATGGCGGAAAAGAAATCACTTTTCGTGAACGGACAAAATAGCGGCCAGGTGGTGACGACGGGGAATCCAGTCAGTGATCTCGAACGCGCACAGGATGTGGCCCGCCGCTATCGCTGTGAGTTTGTCGACCTCACCGACTTTCAGCTTCACCACGAGCTGTTCAAGAAGTTTTCTCCTGAGTTGATGTTCCGCTACAACTTTGTGCCGCTCGAGGAAACATCCGACGGTAAGCTCGCGATTGCCATCGCCGATCCCAGCCAGCTGATGATGATCGATGAAATCAGCCTGCTGCTGCAGAAGCGGATCGTCACCAAAGTGGCCACGCTGAAGCAGATCTCGGACATTCTCAAGAAGACCGAGCAGTCGCAGCGCGTTCTCGAGGAAGCCAGCGAAGGCTTCCAGATTATCCGCGAAGACGAGAATACGGGCGCGGAAGAAACGCTCACCATCGACAAGCTGACAGCGGCGGGCGATACCAGCCCCATCATTCGCCTGGTCGACACCACGATTTTTACCGCCCTGCAGCGGCGCGCTTCCGACATTCACATTGAGACGCGCGACGATTCGGTGGTCATCAAGTTCCGCATCGACGGCGTTCTTACGCAAGCGATGCCGCCCATCGGCAAAGAACATCACTCGACCGTGATTTCGCGTATTAAGGTCATGAGCGAGCTCGACATTTCCGAGCGCCGCGTGCCGCAGGATGGCCGCTTCCGCGTCAAATACAGCGGCCGCGCCATCGACTTCCGCGTTTCCATCATGCCTTCCATTCACGGCGAAGACGCTGTGCTCCGCGTGCTCGACAAAGAATCGATGAGCGAGAAGTTCAAGAAGCTCACACTCGACGTGGTGGGCTTCGACGCAGACGATCTGCGCCGCTTCCGCCGTTACATCAAAGAGCCTTACGGCATGGTGCTCGTGACGGGACCGACGGGCAGCGGCAAGACGACCACGCTTTACGCTGCCGTGAACGAAATCAAGACCGACGAAGACAAGATCATCACCATTGAAGATCCGGTCGAATATCAGCTTCGCGGGATCACGCAGATTCCGGTGAACGAGAAAAAGGGGCTTACCTTCGCCCGCGGCTTGCGCTCGATTCTGCGCCACGATCCCGACAAGATCATGGTCGGTGAAATCCGCGACCAGGAGACGGCGCAGATCGCCATCCAGTCCGCGCTCACCGGCCACCTGGTCTTCACCACGGTTCACGCGAATAACGTTGTCGACGTGATCGGCCGATTTCTGAATATGGGTGTTGAGCCGTATAACTTCGTTTCCGCGCTGAACTGCATTCTGGCGCAGCGGTTGGTGCGCCTGATCTGCGATTCCTGCCGGACCCAGGTGCATTATGCGCCGGAGGTGCTGGAATCGAGCGGTCTTGATCCCGATCAGTGGTCGAAGGTCCCGCTATACGAAGGGCCGGGGTGCATCGAATGCGCCGGCACCGGCTTTCGCGGACGAACCGCGATTCATGAACTCCTGGATTTGAGCGATCGCATCCGCGAAATGATTCTGGGCAGGAAGCCGACTTCGGAAATCCGGCGCGCGGCCCGCGAGGAAGGCATGCGATTTTTGCGGGAATCCGCGCTGGATAAAGTCCGCCTCGGCCTGACCACGCTGAAGGAAATCAACAAAGTGACCTTCATCGAGGCGATGAGATAAAGCAGGGATTCGGGATCGGGGATTAGGTTCATATCCGGGCGTACAAGAAAGCAGTTACTGATCCCTGGCACTTAATCTGAAGCCTTAAACAAAAAACTATGAGCTCCTCATCCAACCCGGCAAAGCCGAAACTGGCGTGCGAGATCGCGGCCGATCGGGTGCTTGTCGGCCGACTGGGCGACGATGGCCGCAGCCTCGAAGCCTGCGCCGCACATGAACTGGCGCCGGGCAGCGTCGTTCCTGATTTGGTGGAGGTAAACCTCCGCCAGCGCGACAGCGTCAAGGATGCCCTTCAGGCGGCTCTTCATAGCGTTGCGGGGCGAACCCACGACGTGATTGCCGTGGTTCCAGACGCGGCGGTTCGCGTTGTTCTGCTGGAATTCGATACTTTGCCTTCCGACTCCGAAGAAGCCGCCAGCGTGGTTCGATTCCGGATGAAAAAATCTCTGCCTTTCGATGTGGAGAAGGCCCGGGTCTCCTACCAGGCGCGGAAATCGAATGCCGGTGTTCGAGTGGTGGCCGCGGTCGCTTTATCGAGTGTGGTGGAAGATTACGAAATCGCCTTCCACCAGGCGGGATTCAACCCTGGAGTGGTTTTGCCTTCCATGCTGGCGGCCTTGGGTGCAGCTGAAGGGCGCCGTCCCACGCTCGTGGTAAAGGTCGACTCGCGAACAATTAGCATTGCGATCCTTAATGACGATCACCTGGAACTCTTTCGTACTCTCGAAAATACGCGTGGAGTAACCGTGACCGGCGACCAGTTGGCCGAGGAGGTTTATCCCTCGGTTGTATTTTTCCAGGACACCTATCATCTGAATATCGAGAAGATTTACGTCGCAGGCATTTCAGATATCGCCAGTGCAACTCCCGCTCTGCATTCGCAAACCGGAGCGGAGGTTCAGGAACTCGTGACTTCTTCCCAGTTGGGCGTCAGTGCCGGGGGATCGGTGCCGCGTTGGAGAATGGCAGGAGTATTGGGAGCTTTGGTTTCTTGAGGCCAGGGGCTAGTGGTTACGGATCAGTGACAGGTAGCCAGGAACGCTGATTACCGACCACTGCCAACGGACCACTGAATTTATGCGTATCGATATCAATCTCGCCAGCCAGCCCTATGAAGATGCGGGGCGGTTTTGGCTGCGGTGGGGAGTCGCGCTGGGAGCCGTGTCTATTCTGACATTGGCTCTGGTTACGATCACCATTACCGGGTGGTTTGCCGCTCGGCACGATCACGCGACGATTGCCAGCTACCATGCGCAAATCGCGCAGCGTGACGCGATTCGCGGGCAAGCTCAGGCCTATCTCAACCTGCCCGAGAATCGCTCCACCCGCGACCAGTCGCAATTCATTAACGAGCTGATCGAGCGCAAATCGCTCTCCTGGACCCATGTGCTCGAAGATCTTGAGAAGGTCATGCCCGCGCGGGTTCACCTTGTCTCCATTCAACCGCAGCTCGACGATGACAATCAGCTGCTGTTGAAGATGGTCGTAGGCGGCGACTCGCGCGACAAAGCCATTGAACTGGCACAGCGCATGGAAGAATCGAAACACTTCACTCAAACTTATATTGAAACGGAACATACCGCCACCGAAGGGACCGGGGACAAGGTGCAATTCCTGATCAACGGTGTCTACGTTCCCGAGACCGAAGCCGCGTTGGGTCCCGCTCCCGGCTCTACAGCGCAAACCACGAAACGGAGCCGGCCCTGATGCCTGACCTGCGCCAGACCCGGAAGAAGATCAAAGCTGCGCTGGCGGTGCTTTTGGGCATCGATGCGGTCGCAGTGGCCGTCCTGGTTTCTCCGCTCGTTGGCTCGACCGAATCTCGCCGGCAGCAACTCGGTCAATTGTGGAGCGAACTGCAAGTCAAAACCCGCCAGGTCGAGCCGCTCAAGAATCTCGATAAGAAAGTAATCGTCGCCAACAAACAGATCACGCAATTCTACAAACAGCGGTTTCCCTCCGAGGATTCTCAGATCGTGACTGAACTCGGCAAAATGGCCACGGAGAACGGAGTATCCATCGAGGGAGCGCGCTATAAAGTGCTCGAGCCCGGCATCGGCCGTCTGGCGCCGGTGCAAATGGAAGCGGAACTTTCCGGTAATTACATTTCCCTGGCAAAGTTTATCAATGCGCTGGAGCACGACAATATGTTTTTCATTATCGACAGCATCGCGCTCGCCGGAGAACAAAAGGGCCCGATCAAGTTGCAGATGAAGGTGGAAACTTATTTGAAGGCAGGGGCGTAGTGGAGCTGGGAACTGAAAATCGAAAACAGCTGATCGCTGTGATTGTGCTGGGCGTTGTGCTGGTCGGCATCGTGGTCCGCGAGGCGATGTCTTCTTTTTCGACCGACGCCTCGACAACAACCACCTATTCGACCAGCCTGCCCGAAACATCCCCGGCAAGAGATGTTCGCGGGACACGGCGCAGCGCAGTGAATTCCGGGAAAAAACCGCGGCTCGCGCAGGACCTCGATCCCACTCTGCATTTGCAGCAACTCGCGGCAACTGAGCAAATCAAATACGAAGGCTCGGGGAGAAATATCTTCGTGGCCGAGGCAGATACTCAGATTCCCTCGCCCGCAAATAATGGGACAACAGATCATAAGATAGACGTCGCGTGGCAGCCTCCCGTCACTGCTCCGGCGCCACCCATTCCACTCAAGTTTTTCGGATTTGCCAGCCATCCCGGCGAACCGAAAAGGATTTTTCTCTCTAAGGGAGACGACGTTTTCATTGCGGGCGAGGGCGAGATCGTCGATCGGCGCTACAAGGTTTTGCGCATCTCTCCCAACTCGGTAGAAATGCAGGACGTAGTGAGCAGCAGCGCGCCGCAGACGATTCCCTTGACACAGGGATAATTTTTTCGGCCATGTTTCCGTACGGCTTTACGACTTCGATAGCCATCTAACTGAACAATGTTGATCAGTTCCTTTTCTCGCAGATCTCGAAAACTCAGGCGGAGTCAGCAAGGCTACGTCATGCTGACCATGCTTCTGGTCGTAAGCCTCATGACGATTGCGGCGCTCGCCGCGTTGCCCGATATGATCTTCGAGCTGAAGCGCGACCAGGAAAAGGAGATGATCCATCGCGGCGTCCAATACACACGCGCCATCAGAATTTATTACCGAAAGTTCGGACGATATCCCACGAGTCTTTCCGATCTCGACAACACCAACAATCTGCGTTATCTGCGAAAGCACTACAAAGATCCGCTCACCGGAAAGGATTTCAAGCTGCTCCACTTCGGCGAGCCGGGACTGCAACTCGGCGGCAGCTTCGGGGGCGGAACCATCCCCGGCGCCACTCCAGCCGGAGCCATGAACGGCCCTGCCGGCGGCTCATCCTTTGGCAACTCTTTTGGCAACTCCAACGGATCGAGTTTCGGTGGCTCGAGTTTCGGGGGATCGAGTTTTGGAAATAGCGGGTCAAGTTTCGGGAATAATGGCGTGAACAGTTCCGGCGTATTCTCCCAGACGTCTTCCTTTGGAGGAACTTCCAACAGCAGCTTCGGATCAAATTCCAATTCGCAAACCAGCTCGTCGCAGAGTACGGACTCCTCTTCTGGATCAACCTCGACCAATGCCACGTCCAATGGTCAGAAAGACGAGAGTTCAGGCGAGCAGCAGTTAGTCGCCAGCGGCCCAATCGTAGGGGTGGCCAGTCTCAGCAAGAAAAAGACGATTCGGATCTACAATCACAAGACCAAATACAACGAGTGGCAATTCATCTACGATCCCACCGCAGACCGCGGTGGCCTGATTACTACGCCCTACCAATCGCCGCTGCAGGGGATGGGAGGCCAGTCGTTACAGCCGGCGCAGAACGGCTCGCAGTCGGGAAGCAGCAGTTCCTTCGGCAACTCCTTCGGACAATCCTCCGGCTTCGGACAGTCTTCCTTCGGCGGATCGTCATCCGGCGGGTCTTCGTTTGGGCAATCATCCGGCTTCGGCAACAATTCAAATAGTGGCGGATCGAACCCTCCGCAACAGTAGCCTCGATTTTCCGCTTAGCTTCGCAAATAAAAATGGCCTCGTCGCGAGGCCATTTTCTTCATCGAATCTTCTCTTGCCGAAGCGGTTTATACGCTGAATGACGAGCCGCAGCCGCAGGTGCTCTTCACGTTCGGATTCTCGAACTTGAAGCCTGCTCCTTCCAGGGTCTCGACATAATCCACGACGCAGCCGTTCAGGTACATCACCGACGTGGCGTCGACGAACACCTTCAGCCCATCCATATCGAAAGTCTTATCCATCATCCCGGCGGCGTTTTCGAACTGCATGGAATATGAGAAGCCGGAGCACCCACCTCCGACCACGCCAATGCGCAGGCCAGCGGGAACGGGATTCTGCTGTCCCATGATCTCTTTGACTTTCGCGATTGCATTCGGCGAAAGCACCACTGGCGGCGTCTTCTTGACTTCGGTCGGATTCGTTTTCACTTCAGGAACAGACGTGGTAGCCATTCATATCTCCTTGGCTCGAAAGTATACAAATTATAGCAGAGCGCGGCTGGCAGGGGCATCTTTGCGGATAACCCGGTTTTCCTGCTTGCTCATTGGATGCAAGCCCATCGACCGGAGATTCCCTCCCCCCGACTTGCCAAGCCGGACTATAATGATTGCCATTAGCATGTCCTTCAGGACTCGGGAACGCGGGACTGGGTCTCTATTCCGAATCCGCGGGAGTAAAGAGGCGAGGTGCCTATGACGTGGACTCCTTTAATGATCGGGCTTGCCGTGATTTGGGGTATTTTCACCGTCGGGTTGATCATCCTCCTCATCTATCGCAGCACTCTCACCATGCATGAGGAAGATCAACTCTACCTGGATGACGCCAACTCTCATCTGCAGCAGGAACAGACGGAATTGCTGACCAAGATGAATAAGCTCACAGTCCCGGTTTGGGTGATGGGTGCGGGTTCGGGGTTGCTGCTGCTGGTCCTGGCAGGCATGTTCATTTACCAGGGACTGAACGCGGTACAGTAACTGATCGCCGGCCGGTAGAGTCTCATTTCAAGCTAGGACGGCAGCTGTTGCCCCAGCCAGCTGCCAGCGATTTCCGCCGCTTTGTATAATTAAGCCGATGCGAAAGTGGCGGAATTGGCAGACGCACCAGACTTAGGATCTGGCGGGTAAAACCGTGGGGGTTCGAGTCCCCCCTTTCGCACCAGCGCGATTTGGCTTTTGCGCGATCCTTCGACTCAGCTGCGCTTCGCTCAGGATTTCGCCAGCGGGCTGACGCCCGCTAAACGGCTCAACTTAGGATCTGGCGGGTAAAACCGTGGTGGTTTGAGTGCCCCCCTTTCACACCAGCGCCACTTTTCTCATTCAGAGCGGCTTTAACTGCGGCCTGAATCTCGATGCTGGTGCATGTAGTCGACAAACCTCGCTTCGAGCGCCGCATCTTCTTTCGGCTGCGCTGCGTCCCCGGTCGGCTGCAGAGCGAACCAGATAACGATTCCTATCATTCCGCACCAGCCTAGCAGCCGCACTACCGCTGCAATCTTCGTGTCGTACTCGAGAACCCCAAGATTGCTGAAAATTCGGTAAAAATCATGCTCGGCGAATTCTGGGTCGCCGGTAGTCACGAGAGGCAGCACCTGCGCCCGCGCATCGGCCATGTAAGTTGCGGTGTAAAGCCAGTTTTCGAAAAAGAAAAACAGGGAAAAGACGAAGCCGCTGGTCTGCCGGTGAGTAAAGAAATAGGCAGCTAGAAGAAAAGGCACCAGCCACTGCAGGAGTGTGCCTCCCCATAGGCCAAGGGTCGGGCCGAACCATCCGAAAAGATTGTGTCCGCCTTCGTGCACGACCAGGTTGGCGAGATCGATGAACAGCATGTGGCCGTGGGCCTGGAATGCATAGACCAGAAAACTGGCGTAAAAAATGAGCCATGCCACCAGGCCCGGACGCGAGACCGGTTGCCAGGGCTCGTCCAAGACCGGCGCGAAAATTGATTGCAGAAACTCTTTCATAGTCACGCAGCTTGACGATGGAATCTTAAGCGCGCCGCCTAACCAACGAAAGATTACCAATGTCTGCCCTGTCGCACGTGCCCGGCGTTTGTTGTTAGAGTGTTCTGAAGACGGATTTATGCCTGAAGAGAAAGAGAAAGAGAAAGAGAAAGAGAAAGAGAAAGATCGCGGAACTCTGGTTGTAACCGGAGCGAGCCGCGGAATCGGCGCTGCAATCGCCAAGCTAGCGGGTGAGCAGGGATATTCGGTAGCGGTCAATTTTTCTACCGGGGAAGACGAGGCGCGAGCCGTCGTCAAACAGATTGTTTCCGCCGGCGGGCGGGCGTCTGCGATTCAGGCGGATGTGGGTCAGGAAGAAGATGTCGTTCGCCTTTTTCGGGCTGCAGAGCACGAACTGGGACCGATCAAGGCTTTAGTAAACAATGCCGCCATTACCGGCGGATTCGCGCGGGTCGACGAAGTGAAAGCCGATGCCCTGGCGCGAGTGATGGCGGTGAATGTCAGTGGAGCATTTCTTTGCGCGCGTGAGGCAGTGCGCCGCATGTCCACGCGCCACGGTGGAAGTGGCGGAGCAATCGTCAATATTTCTTCGCGCGCCGCGCACACCGGCTCCGCCGGAGAGTGGGTGCACTATGCCGCTTCGAAAGGCGCAATCGATAGCTTTACGATTGGGCTGGCGCGCGAAGTTGCCACGGAAGGGATTCGAGTCAACGCCGTTGCCCCCGGATTGATCGAAACCGGGCTGCATGCCGCCAACGGCGAGCCTGGCCGGATCGAACGGCTCATGCCATCCATCCCCATGCAACGGGCCGGCCTGCCGCAGGAAGTGGGCGAAGGAGTATTGTGGCTGCTTTCTCCTGCCGCTTCGTACATCACCGGAGCGATCTTGCGGATCGGCGGCGGACGATAAGCTGGCGCGGCACCGCGCTGCGCTGCACAACTTGCCGGCGAACTCGATCATCTCTTCCGCTTCAGCTCTTGCCGCAATTGCTCTTTGATCTTTTCCGGCAGGCGCGACGCATGCAGCACGTCGCGCAAAAGCGCTGCCGGCAGGAAACGGGCAAACTGCACGGCCTGAGTCAACGGCGTGTGCTGGTTGCGCAGCAGCCCAATCTGTACCTCGCGGCGCACTGACCACTTCGCATGACGGCAGACAGCCTCGACAAAGGCCGCGGATGCACCCGCGCGTGTGAGCGCCTTGACGATCGCTACCTCCGTGAGGCGGCCGTTCTCGAGTGCAGCCTGAAACACGCGCGCTTCCTTATCGAGCAGCAGGGCGGCGGCGATGGCGTTCGAGCCTCGGCGAGCCAACGTCAGGCGCTCGCCAAGAGTGATGGAGCCGAGACGGGCGATCAGCAAATCGTCGGCGAAGCGCTTCAGATCGGCGGTGACTCCGGGCTTCAGGGCAAACTGCATCAAGTCGAAACTGTAGAACTGCCGGATCAGACGCAGCGCGAGATGCCGAGGAGTGTGAGGATGGGCTGCAAGAGCGCAACAGACTTTCCGCGATTTGATCGCAGCCGGGTTCGTGCCGAGACCTTCGATCGTTTCGACTGAGAGATCACGGCGCTCGAGCAGAGCCAGAATTTCATCTTCAGCGAGCTGGGATCTGGATGCTGGCTCGTCTTCCGAACGGCCGAGCGAATCATTCCCCGATGCGAATTCGGCCGCCGGAGTCGGAAATTCGTCTTCCGAATTTGAAACCTCTTCCCTGCTCATAAAGCGAATTCGCTCACTGCAACAGTCGTGGCATTATCGACGGCCGAGCCGTGCCATCTGCAGCGCACCATGAACCGGCTCGACGATTTCCGTGTTCAATGCGACCGAATGGAGAAGGCTGCAAACCTGATTGTAGAAAGTCTCACGCACCAGGGGAGCGTAACGAAAGACGCCTCCGGCCATGGCCAACGGGATGGGAGATTCGGGATTCGGAAACAATTTGCCGGCAACGATCGCGGCGAGATCTGCGAGCTCTCTGCCTGCCTCGATAAGAACTTGCCGGGCCGTCGCATCGCCAGCATCCGCGGTCGACACGACCGCAGGAAAGAATGTGGCAAAGTCGGGGTTGGAATTGACGGCGCGAACAAATTCGTCGAAAGAGCCATCGCGGCGAATCTGCATCAGTTGCTCAAGCAGCACCGGCATCGTCGTGCTTTTATCTGCCGTGCGCAGAGCTTCACGAACTGCCCTCAAACCGATCCAGTGCGCCGAGCCTTCATCAGAAATAGCAAACCCCCAACCGCCGGCCCGCGCTGTCTTTCCCTGCGGGTCGCGGCCATAAGCAAACGAGCCCGTGCCCGCAATCACGATCACACCCGACCCTGCCCCGAACGCCGCTTCCAGGGCGATAGGCATGTCTCCCACCACGACAATTTCGCCGGTAATTACTTCCGCAACGATCTTTCGAATCACCTTTGCGACTTCTTCGCGTCCGGCGCCCGCCGCGCCAACGCAGGCACGCCGAACCTGACGAGCATCGATGCCCGCCGCAGCGCAGCCCTGGCGCGCCGCCTCGAGCAGAGACTCCCGCGCTTGCGCTTCGCCCACGCGGGTGATGTTGCTCGGTCCGACTGTAACCGTCGCGAGCAGCGATGTTTCGTCGCCCACGGCGCAAGTAGTTTTGCTGCCCCCGCCGTCGATGCCAAAATAGTAGGTCACCGGCTAGTTCTACCACACTGTGGCGTTCATAAAGACTCACTCCCTTCCTGTCGGCATTTACCGTGATAATGAAAAGCTCACCATGAAGATTCATATCTCCGAACTTGCCAACCACGGCGATACCCGAGGCTTGAGTTTTTCGCTTCCTCAACAAGCCCTCGATTTCCTTGGCAGCGTTGCCGACATACATCTGGCTTCGACTTTGCCGGGAGCCATTCGCGGGAATCACTATCACTCCCGGAAGCGCGAAGCGATTATTTTTTTGCCGGGCACGCCCTGGTCTCTACATTGGGACGAAGGCCCTGACATTCCAGTCCGTTACCGCCCTTTCGATGGCAGCGAATGCGTTCTTGTGATGATTTTCCCGGGGTGCTCGCACGCCGTGCGCAATGATGGCGCGTCTCCGCTTTGGCTGGTGGCGTGTTCTTCAGAGGCTTACGACCCCTCCGAGACGGTGGCACGCAAAGTGGTGTGAGAAACTTCGATCAGGCATGGGCCTCGACAAACTCGATTTTGCGATCATCGCGCTGTATCTCGTCGGCATAACTTTGTTTGGCCTGCGCTTTCGCAAGCGTCAGCGCTCGCTGCGCGATTATTTTCTGGCTGGTCGCGAGATCCCGTGGTGGGCGATCGCGTTGTCGATCGTCGCTGCTGAAACCAGCACCCTCACTATCATCAGCATTCCCGGACTCGCTTACGACACAAACTTCGCGTTCTTGCAGGTGGTGATTGGATATCTGGTGGGCCGGGTCGTCATCAGTTTCGTGCTTCTTCCCCATTATTTTCGCGGCAATCTTTTTACGGCTTATGAGCTGATCGAACGCCGCTTCGGGCGTGGCTTGCGTTCGCTGACCGCCGGATTGTTTTTGCTGACGCGCGGGGCCGCGGAGGGAGTGAGGGTTTACGCCGTGTCGATCGTGGTCTCAATTGCCCTGGGCACCGGCGAAGTGGCTTCTATCGCGATCATCACCGTGCTGACCCTGATCTATACGTTCGAAGGCGGATTGGCCGCGGTCATCTGGACCGACGTGGTGCAGACCGTGATCTATGTCGGCGGCACGATCGTCGGATTGTGGACGATTGTCGGACTTGTGCCCGGGGGTTGGTCTGCAATTCACGCCGCTGCCGCCAGCAGCGGCAAACTGCACGTATTTAATTTCACGCCAAGCCTGTGGATTCCATACACCTTCTGGGCCGGAGTGATCGGCGGAACGTTCTTCACCGTAGCCAGCCATGGAACGGACCAGCTGATCGTACAGCGCCTGCTGGCCGCAAAAAGTCAGAAGCAGTCGGTTACAGCGCTGCTTACCAGCGGTGTGGCAATTCTGTTTCAGTTCGCTCTTTTCCTGCTGGTCGGAGTTATGTTGTGGGCCTACTATCGCGTGCCCTCGGCGAATTTTTCGCGGCCAGACAGAATTTACCCAACCTTCATCGTCAGCCGCATGCCGCATGGCATTTCGGGTCTGCTGATTGCGGCAATCCTGGCGGCGGCTATGTCGAACCTGAGCGCGGCTTTGAACGCGTTGTCGTCAAGTTCCATCATGGATTTTTATTTGCGCTTGCGCCCGGAAACCGGCGAGACCGAACGCATGCGCCAGGCGCGCGTGTCGACAGTGCTCTGGGCGCTGGTTCTGTTCGCGCTGGCGGTGCTTTCCCTGCATAAAGCGGGCCGGGTGGTCGAAGTCGGATTGCAAATCGCCTCGGTTGCCTATGGCGCGTTGCTAGGGGTTTTCCTGCTCGGAGTGCTGACGCGAAAAGCCAATCAGCGGGGCGCGTCCGCAGGAATGATCGTAGGGTTCGCCGTGGAACTCTATCTGTGGCTGGGAACGCGCGTCCCGTGGACGTGGTGGGTTCTGATCGGAACCACGGTCACCTTCACTTTAGGATACTGCATCAGTCTGCTGTCTCAGGATTCGGCCTAAGCGAAATCCATGCGTCCGCTCGCGTATACTGGCACACCTCGAACATGCCGGAGCTAATACAGCCGACGAGCAGCCGTTCCGAACTCTCTCGTGATCTCGGAGTCAGCCATGCTTCGGCCGTGGTCGTCGGTACGATCATCGGCAGCGGAATTTTTCTGGTTCCCGCCGAAATGATGCAAGCCGTCGGTTCGGCGAAGCTTGTCTATCTGGCATGGCTGGTGGGAGGCCTGCTCTCGTTTTTCGGCGCCCTCACCTACGCCGAACTGGGAGCGATGAAGCCGCAGGCGGGCGGCGAATACGTTTACGTTCGCGACGCCTACGGACCGCTTGCCGGGTTTCTCTACGCCTGGACCTGGATGGTAATCGCCAAGCCCGCCTCCATCGCGACCATCGCAACCGGGCTGGTGCGCATTCTCGGAACCTTCTCCACCTTCTCGTTTTTTGCAGCCAACGCGGTTTCGGTTCCTTTTGCCATTACGTGGGGACAGTTGGTTGCGATCGCAGCCGCGGTTCTAATTTCTGCACTGAATTACATCGGCGTGAAAAAGGCCGGTGAATTCCAGCTGGTTTTCACTTTGCTGAAAGTTGCGATTATCGTTGGGGTCGCAATCATCTGCTTCGCGGAGGCCGGACATGTGTCCGGTCATGGCTGGAGCAATTTCGCAGGAACCTTCACGGGAGCAAAAGGCGGGATCTCCGGATTCATGGCCGCTCTGGTCGCAGCTCTCTGGGCATACGACGGATGGAACGATCTCAACATGGTTGCCGGCGAAGTGAAGCAGCCGGGACGGAACATTCCGATCGCATTGATTGCCGGGGTCGCCACCGTCGGCATTTTGTACGTGCTGATGAATGCGGCGGTTCAGTATGTGCTGCCGGCGCGCGCCATCGCCGCGTCGCCACGACCGGCGTCAGATGCAGTCGCTCTGGTAATCGGGGGCGTAGGTGCGAGCATTGTCTCGATAGGTATGGCTGTCTCGATGCTTGCCACGCTGAACGGAACCATCATGAGCGGCGGTCGACTGCCCTATGCTGTGGCGCGCGACGGATATTTCTTTTCGGCTCTGTCGGAAGTGCATCCGCGTTTTCACACGCCCTCCGCGGCAATTGTGTTTCAAGCGGTGTTGTCGGTGATTCTATTGCTGATGGGCGGCAACTTCCGCCAGTTCTTCACGCTCGCCATTTTTGCGGAGTGGCTTTTCTACATGATCTCCGCCAGCACAATTTTTGTGTTTCGCTGGCGTAATCCCGAGGTGCCGCGGCCGTATCGTATGTTCGGCTATCCCCTTTTTCCCTCACTTTTCATTGCCGCTGCGTCAGTTCTGCTCTACTACACCTTCCGGGGGAATTGGCCGAACTCACTCTACGGGTTGCTCGTAATTCTGGCCGGCGTACCGCTTTTTGCCTGGTTTCGCCGGCGAAATAGGGCGCAGTTCGGATCTTAAGCCCGAGGTCGCCGGGCTTTTGCCGCTGATTGTCCCATTTTTGGAAATCCATCTCATATCGGGCAGTGCGTTGGTTACCTTGGTTCCGGCCCCGTTGACATATTTCGTCCCTACCTTTTCTGACTTAATGTGAAGTTTCCGATCCTGGTTGCTCTTTACCCAGGGTTCCTTGGAAGCGAAAGCATGGCTACGTCTCCTCAGGGTTTTCAGCTGGGCTTATTGCCCGAGCGCAAGATCGACAAACGCGCGGTTGCCACCGGCTACACGCTGCTTGTGCTGCTGCTTTTGCTGCTGATCAACATCGGGCTCTTGTTTCCCGAGCACATTCAACTCCGGCAATATCGCGTCACGTCGTTGATTCCGCTTCCGGCACTCAAGCCAGAGCCCGAACCGGCGCCTGAGCCCATCAAGAGTGAGCCGGTGAAACCCAAGCCGCTTCCGCATGAACCGGTCATGGAACAGCCTAAAATCGAGCAAGCAAGAGTGATTGTTCCTCCGGAGATTCACCGCGTGGAGCCAAAGCCCGTGGAGGCTCCGAAGGTTTTGATGAACCAGTTTGCCGCTCCCGAACTGAAGGCCGCGAATACTCCGACACCACGCTTGCTGCACACGGGGGATTTTGCAGGATCGTCGGTTGCGCCCACGGTGAAAGCAGCTGTGCAGAACGTGCAAACCGGAGGCTTTGGCGATCCCAACGGTCTGAAGGGGACAGGCAAAGAAGCGACCAAACTTTACGCCGCTCAGCCCGGCGCTTTCGACATGCCTGTCGGCCCGGGACAAGGCAACGGATCCGGTGGAGCAAAAGGGATCAAAGGCACGGTCGCAAGCGCCGACTTCGGCAACGGCATCGCCACGACCGGTAGCAATGCTCGTGGCTCCGTCGCGACTGGGAGTTTCGGATCGGAACAGGTGGTCCACAATGGTCCGGTGATCGCGCGGGCAGATGGTCCAGCGACGCACCCTGTGGAAATCACTTTCAAGCCAAATCCCGTTTATACCGAGGAAGCCCGCAAGCTCAAGATTGAGGGCGAAGTTCTCCTGGAGGTTTTGTTCAGCGCGGATGGAACCTTGCATGTCAATCGTGTGGTCAGCGGCCTCGGCCACGGCCTGGATGAAGCCGCCATTGCTGCGGCGAACAACATGCGTTTCAAGCCGGCTACGCGGGTGGGCCAGCCGGTCGATTCCACTGCGATCGTGCATGTGATGTTCCAGATGGCGTACTAGAGTGCTGGGCGAAAGGCGATTTTGCTCCGGGGCTGGCGTTTTGTTGGCAGGGACTTTGCGAAAGAGATTAACGAGTCTTCGGCACATCGCGGAGTCGCGATTGCAAGTATTGGAAGTGGGGTAGGGTCGGCGCAATCTGGCCGAGAGAAACGAGAAGGATTCATGCGAACCTTGCAGTGGCGAATCGGAAAATGGACGTTAGCAGTTGCCTTGCTTCTCGCGGTGAGCGCTGCCGCACAGCAATCGGCAGAGCCTCAAGCCGGCAGCGCCGCCTCTGCGAATTCAGCACCATCGGCCAGCATTTTGCCGCCGACTCCGGCGCCCGAACCTCCTCCCACCACCATGGACCAGGTTGTAGACCGCGTTATTGAACGCGAGCATGGGCTAATCAAGTTCCTCTCCAATCGCACCCCCATCGTCGAAACCTATCTGCAGAACTTCAAGCCCGATGCCCAGCTCGGAGCCGTTCCTGGGGAAGATCACTACTTTCTCGGGCGAATGGATATGGGCGACAACATCGACCGCAAAGATTATTTGAAAGAGGACGACCGCTCCATGCAGTCGCGGCTGCTCGGCGGTTTCCATAAGCTGTTCACGGTGCAATACCAGCCGATGGGTTTTGCCTGGATGGTTTACGCCGACCGCAACGAGTTCGACCGCGCGCATTACGATTTTCAGTATGTGCGGCGCGAATTTCTGGGTGACATCCGCTGCTTTGTTTTTGACGTAAGGCCTAAGAAACTGAAAGGCAACGAGGGCCGCGGCCGATTTGTGGGGCGCATCTGGGTCGAAGACCAGGGATTCAACATTGTTCGCTTGAACGGCACCTACTCGCAGGCGAAAAACAATACGTATTTCTTCCACATGGATAGCTGGCGCTTGAATCTCACGCCCGGCTACTGGGTGCCGTCCTTCATCTACAGCGAAGAGGGCGACTTCACTCCGGGCTCGAGAAACAGCATCTCCTTCAAGGCGCAAACCCGCATCTGGGGCTACGACCTCAAAAAAGCAAATCAAGAAGATGAACTCACGCAGATCAAGGTCGACAGTGTGAACGACCAGAGCCCGGCGGCGCAGGATGCATCGCCTCTGCAGGCCGAGCGCCAGTGGCAGGAGCAGGCTGAAGATAACGTAGTCGACCGGCTCACCAATGGCGGGCTGCTTGCCCCTGAAGGCGATGTCGATCACGTTCTTCAGACCGTCGTAAACAATCTGATTGTTACCAACAACCTCGACTTGTCGCGTCCGGTACGGGTTCGCGTGCTCCTCACGACGCCGCTGGAAACCTTCAGCGTGGGTAATACCATCGTGATCAGCCGGGGATTGGTTGATGTTCTTCCCGATGAGGCCAGCCTCGCCGCCATGCTGGCGCATGAACTGGCGCACATCGTGCTCGGGCATAACCTCGGCAGCAAATACGCCTTCAACGATCGCATGTTGTTTTCCGACGACACCACTTACGCCAATCTGGGCTTCAAACACGTTCCCGAAGAAGAAGCTGCAGCCGACAAGAAAGCCATCGAGTTGCTCAACAATTCACCTTACGCGGCAAAAATGGGCGATGTGGGCCTGTTCCTGAAGGAATTGCAAAACCGCGCTCATGCGCTCAACGCGCTTCTGACCACGCACCTCGGCAATCCTCTCGGAGAGAACGGAAACATCACACGCCTCGCGGATCTCGAAACCAAAGGCCCGGCGCTGGATAACTCGAAACTTGATCAGATCGCAGCCCTACCATTGGGTGGACGCATCAAAGTGAATCCCTGGAACGACACTGCCGAGATGATCAAGGCCGCTCCTGTGGCCATCACTTCTGCGCGCGACAAGATGCCGTTTGAGGTGACACCGTTCTATCCGCGGCTGGCGCGCTGGACCGCGCCGCCCGCTGGTGCTGGCAGTTCGACAACGGCCGCGAATTCGGGCTCTAGTAATTAAATCTGGTCACGAGTTGAGGTAAGCGAAGGCCGGGATCCGGAATTACCTTCCGGGATACCCGGCCTTCGTATTTGTTTTTAGGGTCCGGCTCATCCATCGCAACTTCGCAAAGATGTAAAATTCCGGCACCGATCAGCCGTGAGGCGCACGTGGGAATCAAACTGCTGCGAATGGTGCAGATTGGGTTGCTTGCCAGCGTCGTTGCGTTTGCAGCAATAGCAGAATCTATATCTGAGCCGGGGAGGAGCGAGTGGACATGGCGATACTGGCTCGTCGCCGGGTTTGCCCTCTGGTCGATCTCAGCAGGACATCGCTTTCGTCGATGGATGAGACGACGCTCTGCACAAGCCTTGTCCGACGGTGACCGAGACGGTAAAGCTGTTCGCAAATGGGAAGCTGCGCAGCTGGCAAGCCTCGCGACAGCGGAAGGCGTCGCGCTCTGGGGCGTGTTCATACGGCTAGGTCTCCACGGCCCACGTTGGCAGGCTGCGCCCTTTTACCTCGTAGCTCTATTCTTTCTATTGCTATGGAGGGCCGGGCCGCTGGTCAAAGAAAGCAGCGCGCGAACCTAGCTTTGATTCGGACCTTTGTGATCTGTCTTCTTCCCCGGCAATCCTGCCGGATTCTCGTGCGTCCGCTCGCGGAAAGTTCCTCGGATGCCGCTGGCCAGTTTCACGCTGGCTTCGCCAAACTTATCGCGCAGGTGATCCACCGCTGCCAGCGCATTCTTCCATCGTTGCTGGCGGTTATCCTCGAGCAGGTCTCCTTGTTCCGCTTGCGCTTCGAATGATGACGCATGCACTCCCAGCAACCGTATCTGTGATCCAGGCTTCCAGTTTTTGCGGAACAGCGCGCGTACTTCTTCAAAGATTTCGCCGTCGAGCTGTGTCGGCTGCTTGCGGGAATGAGCGCGGGTAATCGTGGTGAAATCTTTGTAGCGTAGCTTCAACTGAATTGTTCGCGCGTGAAGATTGGCTTCCCGCAGGCGGCGGCCCACCATTTCCGATAATCGCATCAGCGTCGCCTCCAGCTGCGACACGTCCGCTGTGTCCTCGTTGTAGGTGTGCTCGTGGCTGATCGACTTGGCTTCGTCGCGCTCTCCCACTTCGGAATCGAACCATCCGCCGGCATCTTCTCCGCGGGCTTTGCCGGCCAGCGCCAGACCCCACTTGCCGAATCGCTCTTCGAGTTCGGACTCTTCCAGTTTTGCCAGATCCCCAACTTTGCGAATTCCGATCTCGTGCAGATGCTTTTCCATCACTTTGCCCACGCCGGGAATCTCGCGCACGTCGAGCGGGGCAAGGAATTTCGCTTCTTCTCCCGGCACGATCCACAGCACGCCGTTGGGTTTCGCTTGCCCAGATGAGACCTTCGCAATCAGCCGCGACGAACCGATGCCGATCGAGCAGTTCAGCAGCGTTTCTTCTTTCATGCGCTGGTGAAGTTTGTGCGCCGCCCGCAGCGGAGGTCCGAGCAGCCGCGCTGTTCCCGTCATATCGAGGTACGCTTCATCGATGGAGGCCATCTCGACCTGCGGCGAGAAAGTCTGGAGCACGTGGAAAACCTTTTCCGAGCATTCGCGATACCGTTCGGGGTGTCCGTCGACAAAAATCGCCTGCGGGCACATCTTGGCCGCAGTTCGCAACGGCATAGCTGAATGCACGCCAAATTTTCGCGCGGCATACGATGCCGCTGAAACTACCCCGCGCTCGTTGCGCTGCCCTCCGACGACCACTGGCTTCCCTTTCAGCGAAGGATCGAACAACTCCTCCACCGAGACAAAGAACGCATCCATATCCACATGAAAAATGGTGCGGGCGAGTGCGGAAGTATGCGGGAACGTAGCCACAACACGCAAATTCTAGCAGCACAAGATTCCGACGGCGAAAGGCTTGCTCCCGGTTTGCTAAACTCCTATGAGGCCCCTTCATGAGCTCTTTCAGCGCCTTTGCTATCGTCACTCTTATGAGCACAATCCTTCCGGCAGTAGTGAGCGCGCAGGAACTCTCCGCACCTCGAGCAATCACCGATCCCAGGCAAGTCGCTTCCCAGCCTAACGCACAAGTCGAGCCGAAAACCCTGACCATCGAAAAGCTGTACATGACGCGACAGATCGGGCGGGCCACGTGGTCTCCCGACGGCAAAAGCGTGGCTTTCATCTCGAACATGAGCGGCAGAAATAATCTGTGGATCGTGCCCAGCGATGGTGGATGGCCGATTCAACTAACCGTCAGTGATCAGCGGCAAACTGCCCCGGCGTGGTCGCCCGATGGCAAATGGATCGCCTACCAATCCGATTATGACGGCGACGAACTCTGGGATATTTTCTTGGTCTCGCCGAAGACTGGCAAAATGGTGAACCTCACCAGCACACGCGAGATCGCCGAGACCGATCCGAACTGGTCGCCTGACGGCCGTTATCTGGCTTATCTCGTAAAACCGAAAACCTCGGCTGCTTCGGAGATCGATATCTACGACACGCTGATGCGCGAAGTAAAACATCTCACCACCAACACGCCGCAGGATAAGCGCAACACGAATCCGATCTGGTCGAAAGATGGGAAGTACATCGTCTATACGCAGGAACAGGCGAAGGGCACAGACTCGAACATTTTTATCGCGGAAGTGGCAACCTCACAAAGCACTCTGCTCACGCCGCATAACGGCGAGCATTTATATTCCGCTAACGATCTCTCTCCTGACGGCAAGCACATTCTCTGCACCTCCAACGCACAAAACGGATACGACAATGCCGGTTTGCTCGAAATCGCCACGAAAACAATTTCCTGGCTCACGCACGACAAATGGGAAATTCGTGCTCACGAATTCTCTCCCGACGGCAAGCGCGTCTCCTTCACCGCCAATGTTGATGGCAATGAAAACATTTACCTGCGCGATCTTGCGACCGGCAAATCCACCGCGCTTCCAATTCCGAATGGAGTAAACGCACCCGAGGGCGGCCATTCTGCGTTCAGTAAAGACGGCTCGCGCCTGCTCTACAACCACAACGGTCCAACTGCTCCCGGCGATCTGTGGGTGTACACGCTCTCGACCGGCAAGTCGCATCAGCTCACGCATTCGCTGGTTGCCGGTGTGCGCTCCGAAGATATGGTTGAGCCTTACCTGGTCCACTATCCCAGCCGTGACGGCAAATTCACGATCTCCGCATTTTTGTATGTTCCTTTCAACATGGCGCGCAACGGACAGAATGCGGCCATCGTTTACATTCACGGCGGGCCAGCGTCGCAGTCGATGAATTCGTTCAACCGCTTCATTCAGTTCGCCGCCAATCAGGGATACATGGTGCTCGCGCCCAACTACCGCGGCTCGACTGGCTACGGCAAGGAATTTCAGCAGGCGAATTTATTCGATATGGGCGGCGGCGATTTGCAGGATGTGCTTGCCGGTCTCGATTGGATCAAGCAGACCGGACATCTCGATCCGAAGAAAATTGCGGTGATGGGCGGAAGTTACGGCGGATATTTGAGCATGATGGCCGTGACCAAGGCGCCGGAACTCTGGGCCGCGGGCGTGCCCATCGTTCCGTTCGTAAACTGGTTCACCGAAATTGAAAATGAAGATCCGGTGCTGCAACAATCCGATCTCGCTACTATGGGCGACCCGGTAAAGAACAAGGCCTTGTATGAAGAACGCTCGCCGATCAACTTCATCGATCAGATCAAAGCGCCGCTGCTTCTGCTGGCGGGCGGGCACGATCCACGATGTCCGAAAACGGAAACGCAACAGGTGGTCGAGGCCATCAAGAAGCGCGGAGGAACGGTCGATTCCAAGATTTATGAAAACGAGGGCCACGGATTCGCGCGCGTCCAGAATCAGATTGATGCTTACCAGCGCGTCGCGGACTTCCTGTTGGCGCACGTCGTGCCTGCGGATTGCAGTTGCTCGCTCAACGAGTAGCGCTACCTCCCGTTGACTGCCTCGCAAATCGCTTTGACAAGGCCCGGAATTGTGAACTCCCGGGCGGCAATATCTACTGGCAGCCCAAGATCGCGCAAGGTCGACGAAGTCACCGGGCCAATCGAGGCCATTCGAATTTCCGCAAAATTCGAAGCCGGATTATGTTTCGCGTCGAGCAACTCCGCAAAGTTTCTTACGGTCGAAGAACTGGTAAACGTAACGACGTGCGGACGCCGTTTGGGATTTTTGAGCGCGCTTCGCAGGCGGGTGCGCGAAGACTCGGGAACTACAGTTTCATAAGCTTCCACCACATCGACGCGCCCTCCAGCTTTGCGCAATTCGTTCGGAATCACGTCCCGGGCGACTTTGGCGCGAACCAGCAGCATGCGCTTCCCTTTTACTCTGCTCTTCAAACTGCGCACCACCGACTCGGCGACATATTCTTTGGGAACAACGTCCACGTGCATCCCGCGCTGCTCAATCGCTTTCTTCGTAGCCGGGCCGATGGCTGCGATGCGCAAATGATGAAGCGCCGATTTCTTCAGCCGGAGCTTCTTCATTCGATCCCACATCGCCTCGACCCCGTTCACGCTCGTAAGAATCACCCATTGATATGCCGCCAGGCTTTTTAGCGCGGAGTCCAGTGGTTTAAAGCTTTTCGGCTTACGGATTTCGATGAAGGGAATTTCGAGCACCGTCGCGCCCAGGTTGCGCAGTTCTTTGGAAAGAGCTCCGGCCTGATGCCGTGCGCGGCCGACCAACACACGAACACCCGCGAGTGGCTGATTCGTTGATTTCTTGGTCTTCTTCGTCGGTTTGCTCATGGTAGAGTCGGCGCGCGGAACGCCATATATGCTCAGTCGTCAACTTTGCCCAGCCCTTGCTTGCGCATCATCCGCGCAACTCCAGAAATCGCTGAATCCTCCGATTGGCCAAGTGACGCCATCACACGCGCCTGATCTTCGCGCGTGCGGTTCTGGCTCAGCTTGAACTTTCCCTCAACTCTGGTCGCAGTGATTTCGAACCCAACAATCTGCCGCAACATATTTTCGCGATACTTTTGACTCAGAGATTCCCATTGATCGCGGTATGCAGGCTCAAAGGTTTCTATCAATCCATCGAGCACGGAATGTAGATCGTCTTCCGACGA
>JASHTD010000415.1 GCA_030040725.1 Candidatus Sulfotelmatobacter sp.
TCGGGAGCATTCGCGCCTCCCATCTTGGTCGCAACCCAGCCCGGCTCTAGCGCGTTTGAAAGAACACCCGGCCACCGGCGCGCAATTGCGAAGGCGAGCAACACGTCGTGGAGCTTGGTATCGGAGTAAGCCTGCTGTCCCTGCCACGGGCGCTGCTCCCAGAGCAGATCCTGCAGGCTCGCATCGCCATTGCGGTGGAGGCCTGAACTCAAATAGATCAGGCGTTTCGGCCGTTGGATGAGTGCAGTAAGAATGTAAGGCGCGAGCGTGTTCACCGCAAACTCGCGCGGCAGTCCGTCTTCCGTGACGATCTTCTTCGGTGATTGATAACCGACGCCCGCGTTGTGAATGACCGCGTCGAAAGAACCGAGTGCATTCACCTGCTCGGCCACTTTGCGCGTTTGAGCAATGCTCGACAGGTCGCCGATTAAACATTTCTCCGCGCCGGGAACGGCCGCCAGCGTTTCTTTTGCGCGTTGCTCGTTGCGCGCGTGGACGACCACGCGATGACCCTGCTCAATAAGAAGCTTTGCGGCCAACCGCCCAAGGCCATCGGAAGAACCCGTAATGAATATGCGCGCCATTTTGTTTCAATGTCCGGATGAATAAAATCGTTGCTTAGGCAGGAAAGGCTAGCTGGATTCCTGAACGACTGGTATCGGTGGCGGATTCCTCTCCGCAAACTGCCGCTGGTGCCAATAGGGATAGATCGGCGTAACGTCGCTTGCCGCGTCCAGTTTCGCGACTTGCTCGGCAGATAAATTCCATCCCACAGCGCCGAGATTTTGCCGCAACTGTTCTTCATTGCGTGCGCCCATGATCACCGTGGAAATCGACGGCCGTTGCACCAGCCAGTTCAGCGCAGCTTGCGTGACACTTTTGCCGGTTTCCTTGGCAACCGCATCCAAAGCATCAACAACCTTGAACAAATATTCATCGCGCATCTGCGGGCCGTTTTCTGCGGTTTTGTGCAGCCGGCTCTGTTTCGGCAACGGCTTGCCACGGCGAATCTTCCCCGTCAATCGCCCCCATCCCAACGGACTCCACACTAACCCGCCAACACCTTGATCGAGCGCCAGAGGCATAAGTTCCCATTCGTATTCGCGCCCAATCAGCGAGTAATAAACCTGGTGGCCGGCATATCGCGCCCAGCCGAACTTGTCGGAGAAGGCGAGCGACTTCATTAAATGCCAGCCGGAAAAGTTCGAGCAGGCGATGTAGCGGACTTTGCCGCTCTCGACCAAGTGATTCAGCGTGCTCAAAACTTCCTCGACCGGTGTGAATGCATCGAACCCGTGCAAGTGATAAATGTCGATGTAATCGGTGCCAAGCCGCTGCAGGCTGCCTTCGCAGGCACGTATCAGGTGATAGCGTGACGATCCCAGATCGTTCGGTCCGTCGAGGCCTCCCATGCGGAACGTGGCCTTGGTGGAAATCAAAACGTCGTCACGGCGTCCGGCAATCGCTTTACCAAGAATCGTTTCGGAAAGTCCGTCGGAGTAGACATCCGCGGTATCAAAAAGATTGACGCCGGCTTCAAGGCAAATATCGACCAGACGTGTCGCTTCCTTGACGTCGGTCGCGCCCCAAGCGCGGAAAAATTCGTTGCTGCCGCCAAATGTTCCCGTGCCGAAACTGAGCACGGGCACTTTTAATCCAGAGCGTCCCAGCGTGCGGAATTCCATGTGCAAATAGATGTGATTTTTCGAGGAACGATGCTCCCGCTAGTTGAAAAATCAAAAGCCGCCTCACGAGGCGGCTCTGTACGAATTGCCTTCGCGCTTATCCAGGATAGCGTCCCGCGATATACCCTTCCAGTTCCTCAATGTGTTGTGCCTGCCCGGAGATGATCCACTTCACTAGATCGCCTAGGGAGATCACTCCGATGACCCCGCCATCATCTCCCATTACGGGCAGATGGCGGAAGTGATGCATGGTCATGATCGCCATGCATTCGTCCACTGATTCTCGCGGCGTTACGAACACCACCGGCGAAGTCATAATGTCGCGCACCGGGGTGTCTTTGGAAGAGTGGCCCTTCAGAATGACTTTGCGGGCATAATCGCGCTCGGACATGATGCCCACCAGGCGGCCTTCGGAAATTACCAACAGTGCGCCTACTCCTTCCGACGCCATCTTCTCAATCGCGTGATACACCGACTGATCGGGCATCACCGATAAGATGCGACTGTTCTCCTTGTTCCTGAGCACCAACGCAATCGGGTCTGTAAGTTTCATGGGCCTAGCTACAGTTCACTCACTATCCGCGAACTCCAGGAATCTCTCCGATGCGCGGACTCCAGAGAGGGTTTTCCCCCTTCACTCTGGCCGAGGAAAGACACCTCGGAACCCGGCCCCGAAGAAACACCAAAAATCGTACACCTTCCGTCAAGCCGACAGCGAAAATTTTTCGAAAGACATGCCGTTTACAGAGATCGGACCAGCACTGTGAGCTGAAGATCAAAACCAGAGCTGATGATTTAATCGCATAAAACTTTCCTTAAGTTTGACTTAATCTTTAGGCCACAGCGCTCGTAACCCCTTCGTAATTCGATGTTAGCGAGCCCCACAACTAAACTTGGCAACGTGTGTTCAAACTAGCGAGCTTCAGATCTACAGAAGTTAACATTCACAAGGGGGTTGCGATTTCAATGCTGAACAAGATCACAAATGCGCTTCTAGTCATGGCAGTAGGCGGTCTGATTTCTGTCGGCGCCGCTGTTGCTCAAGCTGGCCCCGGGCAGGACGACCCTGGACATCCTCGCGTCAACGAAGTCAACACGCGCGAGCAGAATCAACAGGACCGCATCGCCAACGGCGTGAAGAACGGCACCATGACTCCGGGCCAGGCTGCGCACGTCGAGCACCAGGAACAGCACATTGAGAATCAGGAAAAAAGAGACATGGCTGCTCATAACGGTCATCTCACTAAGGGCGAGCAGAGACAGTTAAACCGGGAACAGAACCATACCAGCCGGGAGATTCACCGGGATAAGCATCAGTAGACTCAGTTCCAAATTCGGTTCTGCAGGAAAAGCCGCGGATACCGCGGCTTTTTCCTTGTTCCCGGGAAGAGATCGTCGCGACAGCTTAACTCTTATTTGGCAGCAGCCTTTTGCAGTTCGTCTGCCGCTTTGCCAATCGCTGCCGCAACATTCTGCAGCACCACGCCTACCGTGGGCACCTGAGCGTCAGCTTCTTTCCATTTTTCCTGATCCATATACTCTCGCACTGCCGCGATCGGCTTGGCGCCGTAACCCGTGTAGGCTCCCGGTGCATAAACCTGATTCTTGAACCATGGCCGTTCCGGCAAACCTCTTTCGGTGAGGAAGGCCCGCTGAATCTGCATGAGTTGCTCATTCAAAGCAGTGGCTGTTTGCTGGGGTAGAGCGTTCCCGCTAGCTTGCCACTTTGCGAACGCCACTTCGTAACGCTCGGCGCTGGCCTTGATCGCCTCCACCCCATTTTTGAGCGGGGCAAAGTTCATAAACGGAGGCACTTGCTTCGCGGGCGGAGGCACATAGGTTTTCCGCGGATCCGACGTTGCCGTAAATACTCCCTCTTTCAATTCCAGATTTTGCTCGGTGAATTCATCCTGCTTGTCTTTCAGCAGCTTCTCCAATTCTTTTACGAAGCGGCCGATCGTCTCCGCCTGACCTTTGTATTCATAAGGAATTACATCCGCATCTGCCAGCCGCATCACCGCCGTCCCGCCAGTTTGGGCCAGCGCGCGCCCGTAAGAAAAATCGGTATCTACAAAATGCGTATACCAGTAAAAATCGTCGTAAATCGAGTGGTAGGAATCGGCATCGTTCTCGCCGCCATAGCCGATGTTCAACGCAGAGATCCCATCGTGATCCTGGAACGCCGTGTAGTCTGAACCGTCTCCCAGCGCGCCGATGCGCACGTCGGCTTCTTTTCTTATCTCGCCGCGTTCGTCTTTTGGTGCGCGCTGAATCTGCCGCAGCTTCGACCTCTGCTGCACGCTCATGTGTTTTTCCGGATCCTGGATCTCCCGCGCGACGTCATTGATAAAGTGCTGCAGGTCGTGCGTTCCTCCGGCATACAGAAACCCGCGACCGTTGCTGTCAGAATTGATGTAAGCGACCGCATGCTTCTCGAGTTCATCGCCGTGTGTCTCTACCCACTCGGTCGATCCCAGCAAGCCCGGCTCTTCGCCGTCCCAGGCGCAGAGAATGATCGTCCGCTTCGGGGTCCATCCCTGCTTGTGCAATTCGCCGAGCATGCGCCCCTCTTCTAACACGGCTACCATCCCGGAGATTGGATCGTCCGCTCCGTTCACCCACGCATCGAAGTGATTCCCTCGAATCACCCATTCATCCGGCGCTTCCGATCCTTTCATTGTCGCGATGACATCGTTTACCGGCTTCAAATCCCAGTTCGACACGACCTTCAAATGCACCTTCGCCGGTCCCGGACCAACGTGATACGTAATCGGCAATCCTCCACGCCACGCCTCGGGCGCGACCGGTCCCTGCAAGGCCGATAGCAGCGGCAAGGCATCGCCCCAGGAAATCGGCAGAACCGGGATCTTCGTGATCGTCTTCGCATCTTTAATGTCCAACCGCTTCGCATCCGCTGTTGCGCCCACGCCTGGCGTCAGCGGGTCGCCGGGATAGTCCGTGTCCATCACGCTTCCGCGCTGCACTCCCTCGCGCGGCCTCCATCCGCCGGTTGGATATGTATCGCCCTCAAAATATCCATCATCCTTCGGATCGGAATAAATAATGCACCCGATCGCACCGTGCTCCGCGCCGACCTTAGGCTTAATGCCGCGCCATCCTTCGCCATAGCGCGCAATGACGATTGCTCCCTTCACCGAAATTCCCATGCGGTCAAGCTGCTCGTAGTCTTCGCGGTTGCCGTAATTTACGTAGACGAGCGGCGCGGTCACGTCGCCATCGATGGAGTACGCGTTGTAAGTGGGCAACTGCTCGGAAGTCTGGCTCGACGTCGGATCGCCGGGCACGGGCGGTTCCTGCAATTTCGCTTTAAATTTTGTCGGCTCAACCAGCTCGACAACGCGCTCTTTCGGCGTGGGGAAAAGCACATTGAAGGTCTCGATGTGTGCGTCGAATCCCCACTCTTTGAATTTCGCCAGGATCCACTCCGCATTGTCCTTGTCATACGGCGATCCTACGTGATGCGGACGGGCGCTCAGCCTCTGCATGTTCTCCCGCAAATTATCCGCGACCACGCCGTCACGTAGTTTTTGTTCCCATGCCCGCTCGGTCTTTGACGATTCCGCCGAGTAACCGGCCAGCGAGCTCGTGGCGGCGGTGTTTTCCGACGATTGCGCCCATGCCGACCCTAGCGCGAAGGACCCGGGCTGAACACCGGATTGCGATGTGAGTTGAGCGACGCCGAAGAGTGTGAAGAGCAGGCAAAGATTCCGGAGTAGTTTCAAAATCGCCTCCCGCGATTGCGCGCAAGCCGCGTGATTGGAGAAACAGAATCGCGGGCATTATAGGACGAATCGTCTGACTGCCGTCAACACTGTCCCGGTTGCGACTAGTCCGATCTCGCAATCCATCCGATTTCGGAAGGAGAAACGGAATCAGGACCCAAAAAGTTAACGGATGCACAGCTGGCATGTATCAATGCGGCTATACTGTGCCAAATCGTGGTTGCTCGCCAAAAGAGTACCGCGCATTTCAGTTTCGCCGGACGCACATCGCGCCGGAATTCAGAGGAGGAGAATTGCAATGAAGAAAATCGGGTTTCTGACATTATTGGTCACTGCCACACTTCTGTTAACGCTCGCCTTGCCAGTTTCTGCGGCGGGTCCAAAGCCCGCGCCGGCGGTTGCTGCAGTTCCGGTTCCAGCCAGTCCCGCGGTAGTTGCTCCACAGGCGCCCCACCCCCACATTCACGAGGCCCTGGAAGCCATGCGCGCGGCTAAACACCACTTGGAGAGCGCCGTGCCCGAGTACCATGGTCATCGGGCGAAGGCCATCGAGCACCTGGATGCGGCAATTCACGAAGCTGAGATCTGCGAACAAGAACCGTAAAGCTTTTACCAGCTCAAAAACCAAAAGGCAGTGTCGAAAGACACTGCCTTTTTTAATCAGCCAAGTTCGCGTATCAGCTAGTCGGAGCCAATCGTATATCCAATCGAACCTCCGACGCGGAACACGCTGTCGGAGTTGAATTCGATGTTGTTCTGGATGTGATAGTAGTGAACCTCGGGGCGGACGAAGAAATGGTGCCAGACGTAGTATCGAACCCCGGCGCCGAGGTGCTCCATGAAGTGGTCGCTGCTCGTGTAATTGATACATCCGCCGCTGAAATAGCTGCAGGAGGTAATCTCCGGAACATAGAATCTTGTCGCGGCTACTCCAATTCCGCCCATGAGATCGAGGCCTATTTTCTTGCCGAGCTTGGGCTGAAACAGAGCGTTAAAATCGGTGAGAATCGGGCGGTAGGTCTCGTTTTCACCGGAATAGATGCCCTGACTGGCTCTCCATGCAGTCTCGATGTTGAAGCCGAGGTGACGCCTGAAACCAACAACGTCTCCACCCAGGCTGAGGTACGTGCCGCCTTTCTCTGCCGGGGGCTGGAAGAACAACGCTCCGCTGGTTGGCGAGGTTGACAGCAGTGTTCCGCCTCCGAAAAAGAAATCCAGCTGCTGGGCAGAGGCAAATGGGGCCAGGAAGAAGAAAAGCAGAACAGGTGCGAAGCTCGCTATCTTTCTCAAGAAAACCTCCAATCAGTTCAGGGTGTGAGATGAGATGCTCTCACAGGCTCACTACGATGCTTTGCGGTTTGTACCGGCTCATCATAATGTCATTGAGCGTCCAGATTCAACCGCAGTAACCCTGGACGTAAAGAAACGTCAAGGCGCAGCGTTTGGTTGTGCTGCAAGCAGACTCCATTTCCGCATAAACCCGAATCCAGGTGAGAAGTTGCGTCATCGAGACCTACTTCGATTTTGCTCCCCCGCCCGGTGCACGAATATGATCGAGTCCGATCGATCCTCCTCCCAAAAAGATCAGGGCAAAGGCGAGCGCAGCCAGAGATAGCTCGAATTGGTATCCGTGCTCGCTCAACAGGCCATTGTGGAGCTTAACCTTCGCTATTGCCACGCATAGGTCGATGCAGATCGCAAAGGCCGCCGCCCGGGTAAACAGGCCAACCAGCACAAGCAGACCGCCAAAGAATTCAGCGAATGCGGAAAGATAAGCCGACCAGCCAGGCAATCCCAGGCTCTCGATGAACTGCACGTAATGATGAAGGCCGCCAAAAACCTTTTGGTATCCGTGCCCCACCATTACAGCTCCCAGGGCCAGACGCATGACTAGCAGAGCAAGCGGTTGCAGACGATCCAGGTAGCGCAAGGAATCCTCCAAAGTTAGTAGATTACTTTACACCGCCAAGGTAGGAAAGTTAGCGGGCCGGCACGGCCTTGATTTCCCCTCCATTAAAAGGAAGCCTCAGAGTAGTCAGGCAGCCATTGCGCGAGAGGTCCGTTTCTGGTAACGTTTCGTTTTTCCACCTCCCCTTCATTCGGAATTAAATCATTTTAGAACGGGAACCTTCTCCGGATTTCGGGGTTAAAAGCAAGGGGGACGGTTCCATGCAGATCAGATTTTGCCGCTGGGACTATGGGAAAGCTTAGATGGCCAGGAGGCCGCGATGAATTGCATCACCAAAACTGAAAACGCGCTGCTGAAGTTTGCAATTCTTTTGTTGACGATCTCAGTTCCAATCTTCGCGCTGGCGCAGCACAAGACTGAAAGCAAGCCGAGTGCTCCCGCGCATTCCAGTGCGCCGTCGCACGCTGCGCCGTCGCATGCTGCGCCATCGCATGCTGCGCCATCGCATGCAGCGACGCAATCGCACACATCAACCCCTTCGCACACCACGCCGGGGCACACTAACACGGCCTCGCGCCCCTCTACGGCGAGTCGTCCCAGCACAACAAACCGCCCCTCTACATCGGGCGGCCGCACGAACACGGCTTCGCGGCCCAGCACCGCCGGACGGACCAACACGGCCGGCCACACCAATACCGCTGCCAGACCGAGCGCCGCCGCGAGGCCCAACACCATGGCCAGCCGGGGCGCAGCAAGCCATACGCCTCCCGGACGTACTGTTGCGCTACGTGGCGGTGGAACGGCGAGCATTCGTCCTAATGGACAAGTGCGCTCCTTCAGCCGCGGCGGAATGACCGTTACCAACAACCTTCATGGCGGGCGAACCGTTGTTAGCGTTCACAACGGCGCGACCATTGTTACGCACGGGCGGGTCGGCTTCGTTCAGCGGCCGTACGTGGTGCGCGGCGGGGTTAGCTTCGTGTCGCGAACTTATGTGGTGGGCGGCGTCGTGCACGTGGGTGTCTATCGCTCCTACTACTGGGGCGGACATCCTTACTTCGGCTGACATCCTGGCTTCTTCTGGCATCCCGGGTTTTATGCCTGGGGATGGCACCCCTGGGGCGCGCCGCTCTATTGGGGTGTCGGATTGTGGGGCTGGCACGGTCCATGGTGGGGCTTCTATGGGGGATGGTGGAATCCCTATCCCTACTATGCTGCGCCATACTTCTGGCTCACTGACTATCTCATCTCGCAACAACTGCAGGCGGCTTATGCGGCCAATTACGCTGCCGCTGAAAACGCGCACGCCGATGAAATGGCAGCCGACGCGGCCGCTAGCGATGCAGCCGCGGCAGGGAATCCTCCTCCGCCAGCGGACGCTTCCGCCGGAGGCACGCCTTTAAGCCCTGAGCTGAAAGACGCGATTGCCCAGGAAGTGAAGGCGCAGCTGGCAGCTCAGCAACAACAGGCGCAGCAGGACAGTGCCCCGGCTCCAGCAGCTTCCGCGGCTCCGGCTGCGGCTCAGGCGCCGCCGCCGGCACTGGACCCAGCACAGCGTACCTTCATTGTGAACGCCGATCTCACGGTGGTTTCCAACGGGCAGGAATGCGCTCTGAGTTCGGGCGATGTGCTCACTCGTTTGACCGACACTCCCGACGCCGATCAAACCGTTAACGCCAGCGTTTCGGCCAGTAAAAACGCCGATTGCGCCGCCGGGTCGACCGTTGCCGTGAAAGTGGACGATCTCCAGGAAATGTTCAACCACTTCCAGGAGACGATCCAGAATGGCATGAGCGAGATGGCCAAGAAGCAGGGCTCGAACGGAATGCCGGCCGCGCCGGATACCGGAACGACTCAGTCATCTGTGCCAAACCCGTCGGCCGATCCGAATGCTGCGGCTGACCTGCAACAGCAGCAGCAACAGGCCAATCAGGCGCAGGCCGACGTGCAGCAGCAAGCCGCGAGTTCCGGCGGTGGAACACAGTAACGCAGTTCTTTTCGGGGAATCGACTACAGGAGCGCCGTTTACGGCGCTCCTTTTTTGGCGATGTAAAGATTCGGTGGTTTTGCTACACTTCCAGTCGCAAATTGGCGGGCGATTCGAAGCCCGGCTCGGCGGAGGATTTTGCGATGTTCCGGAAAATTCAGAAATTCATTCCCGTCACATTTTTCGCGTTCGCCATGGCGCTGACCGCGCCGCT
>JASHTD010000416.1 GCA_030040725.1 Candidatus Sulfotelmatobacter sp.
ATGCGCGGACACATTCGTCAATCCTGCAATCCCTATGCTATCGATTCCGTTCTGCGCATCGTTCATTCACTTATTTTGGCGAAGCAAGGCGGGTTTCTGGTCCACGCCGCCAGCGTGATTCGCGGCGGCAAGGCATTTATTTTCTCCGGTGTCTCCGGAGCTGGAAAGACAACCATTTCGCGCCTTGCGCCTCCAGATGCTACTTTGCTCACGGACGAAATCTCTTATGTGCGGCGTGAGGGCAATCGGTATCTTGCTTGCGGAACCCCTTTTGCGGGGGAACTGGCGCGTGTGGGCGCAAACGAATCCGCGCCGCTCAATGCACTGTTCTTCCTCGAAAAAGGCCAGCAAAACAGCATCGAGCCGATTGCTCCCAAAGATGCCATTCAGCGGCTCATGCGGAACATTCTGTTTTTTGCTCACGATCCTGAATTGGTGAACCTGGTTTTTCAATCCGCCTGCGAGTTTGCAAGTGTGGTTCCCATGCACCGCTTGATATTCGTGCCCGACCAGAGAGTGTGGGACATTATTCGTTAGCAATCGGGACTTGCCATGGCTGAAAAGTACATTGCGCGAAGTACGGCGATCGCCGCGCGGATGCTCGGCGGCGAAATGATGATTATGTCAGCCGCGGACTCGACTTTCTTCACACTCAACGAAGTTGCCACGGTAATCTGGCAGGCGGCGGACGGTCGCACGCCACTTTCAGAAATCGTTACTGGCAAGGTCTGTCAGGAATTTGAAGTTGAGCCAGAGCGGGCGCAGTGTGGTACCGAGCGCTTCGTCGACGAACTCTCGCAGCACGGCATTCTTCTCGTTTCGGATCAGCCATTCGATTCTTCACCCTCTCTGGAGACCCCATGACCCTGATGGCCGAGATGAATCAGAAGGCTCTGGATCTCGGCGTCCCGCTTAGTGTTCACCTCGATCTCACCTACCGCTGCAACGAGCGCTGCGTGCATTGTTACCTCGATCACGATGACCACGGTGAGATGACAACGGAAGAAATTTTTGGCGTGCTCAATCAACTGGCCGATGCGGGAGTTTTTTTTCTTTCTCTCAGCGGCGGCGAAGTTCTTCTGCGCCGCGATTTTTTTCTGATCGTCGAACATGCGCGGAAACTGCTGTTCAACGTGAAGGTGAAAACCAACGCGACGATGATCCATGAGAAAGAAGCCTCCCGGCTTCGCCAGTTGGGGGTCGAGCAGATACAGATCAGCGTCTATTCGCATCGCGCCGAGGTTCACGATGCCATCACGAAATTGCCGGGATCGCTCGATCGCACCCTCCGCGCAATTCGATTTTTAAAATCGCAAGGCCTGAAGGTCAGCATCTCCAACGTTCTCATGACGGGAAATTTTGCCGACCAGCAGGGCGTGATCGAGTTAGCTAAAGAGCTCGGAGTTGCCTACACTCTCGACCCAACCATCACGCCGAAGATGGATGGTGACACTTCGATTCTCTCGCTGAGGATTGCAAGCTCGGAACTGAAACAGATTTTCCGCAATGAGGAACTGGTCGGCGACATGGCTGAATTCTGCGCGCCGCCCCCTCCGCCCGGCGAAGATGTGATGAATGGTTTTCCTTGTAGCGCCGGTCACACGTCTTGCTATATCTCGCCTTACGGCGACGTTTTTCCCTGCGTGCAATTTCCGTTACCAAGCGGCAACGTGCGGCGGCAGAAGTTTCTCGAAATATGGCGGCACTCCCCGCAGCTAGAGGAAGTTCGCTCGATCCGCGCCCGCGATTTGACAACCTGTTCGACCTGCAGTCATGTGGGAACCTGCACGCGCTGTCCGGGTTTGGCTTACATGGAAGGAAGCATGCGCGGGCCCTCGACTGCGGATTGCGAAAAATCGTTCCAAAGGACCGGAATTTTATCGGCAAACATGCTGAGGAAGGCGCGGGCAGGTTCCGCGGGGCCGCTGATTCAGATTCAGGGTCCGGCAAATCCGATGCCGATACCGGCGGCTTTGCAGGAAGCGAACCCACTTTCCGCCTGAAGTTTGTCGTGGGAGGGCAAGAGCGCGATTTTTCCGATCGCTGGCGTAATCGAACCAAGACAGAGCAATGCTAAGTCCTTTAGATCGTGCGATTTCAGGCACGTCGGTAACCATTCGCCAATCCTATGGATTTCGCGGAGTTACGAAAGTCAGGTGTGATCTTCGCCGCGCGTAAGGGAACATAAGAATTGATTAATACTGGCACCAGACTGCGTTAAAGGAGACATGCCATGCGGGCGCGAGCATTCTATTCACTGGTTGTGGCAGGTCTTTTGTTGCTCGCCATTCCGCTCTTTGGCCAGGGACGCGAAGAAGTCCCGCCGGCGAGTGCGAGCGAGAAGCCGGCTCATCTGGGCTACCCGCACGACTGGAGTTCCCATCACCTCATCATGCCAGGCAAAGCCGACGATGTGTTGCCTGCAGGAGATCGCGATCCGCGCTATGTCTACAACTGGGTGATGCGGCAAGTGGCTATCCAGAGATTTCGTCGTCCTTTAAATCCCAGAATGAGACCTCGGAAAGCGCATGTCGACTGGTCGGTTTCGCTGGGCAACGGTTACGTGCCGCAAAGTCAATTTCCGGCAAAATTTCAGTTCGATGTGACTGCGGAGAGTTGCACTTCCGATTATCTCTTGTTGGGATTGACCGTGACTTCGGGTACGCAGGCGAACCTGGTCGGTATCAATAATCTCTACACAGGCGCCAGTCCGGAATGCAACAACGGATCGCCTTGGGTCGCGTTTGCTTACAATACAGCGACTGAAGGCGGCCAGATCGAGACCTCTCCGGAATTATCCGAAGACGGAACCAAAGTGGCTTTCGTGGAAAGTGTTGCCAGCGGAGCCAAAAAGGGCTCGTACTTTCACGTTTTGGTGTTGCCAAATCCGATTCCAACCAATCCAACACAAGAGGGGACGGTATCGGCCCCGGCAACTCCCACTACCTGCACGGCGCCAACAACAGTCAATTGCATGACCACGCTTACCATCCAAACCAGCGCGTCCGACTCTAATTCCTCGCCCTGGATCGACTACAACACGGACACAGCATATGTGGGCGCCGATAACGGCTTGCTCTATAAGATCACTCCAGTATTTGGCGGTGGAACACCGGCGCTGGTCAGCACTGGGGGATGGCCGGTTACAGTCTCGACTCAAACCACAAAGGTATTGACTGCTCCAGTTGTCGATGACACGGCTGGCCTGATCTTTATCGGAGATGGAGAAGGTTACTTGTACTCGATCAGCATCGCCAGCCCGAATGGTACGTACACGGCGCGCCAAGAGATTGGGTGGGCGACACACGGTGCAGGCACCGGCATCGTAGACCCGCCGATCGCCGTAACCGATCCTGCCAATCCTACGACCGACCAGGTGTTCGCATTTACTGGCTGCAGTTCCGTGGTAGGCATCGGTGGGGCCGTTACGCAGCTTGCAGCAAACTTTGCGACCGGTACGCCCACAACCTCTAACACCGTAGATCTGGGATCTTCCGACGGCAAAGGTGACTGCACCGGAAACAACGTACATTCTGGGACCTTCGATAATGAATTCTGGCTTAGCGGGTCAACCTCGGGCCACTTCATTGCGTGTGGATTCGCCAACGATGGTGGCGCACCGGCCGCGCCGGAGATGTACATGTTTCCGTTTGCCAGCAACGAAATCACCAGCACCGGATCAACAGATTTTGAGATCAACACCAATACCGGTGAGGAGTGTTCTCCGCTGACCGAATTCGACAACGGAACGTCGGATATGCTTTTCTTTGGAGTCGGCAGCGCGACGAAGACCTCATACATAGAAAGCTCGACGATTACCAGTTCCTTAGCTGCCCCCAACTGCACCAATACGCCGACTTCCACATGCGTGATTTCCCCGACCGCCCTCGGAGGAACCAGTGGCATTGTCATCGACAATCAGTTGTCGAACGGCGGGACGAACATTTACTTCTCGACTCTGGCGACAGGCTCCACAACCGGGGAGATCTGTACCATCAGCGGAGCCCATTGCGCGGTAAAGCTGACTCAGTCCGGATTGCAATAATCAGCACTGGGGCGAGTCAGTTTTCGACGATCGTGTGCCCCTCACCCTCACGCGATCTCGGCAGCGTTCACTGGAACTGCGACCGCTCGCAGCGGTTCAGCAATTGCCTGCATTACCTTTTCGAACCCAGCAAAGTCAAGCGATTGCGGTCCGTCGGAGAGCGCCCGCTCCGGGCAGGGATGCACCTCGATAATTAGTCCATCGGCGCCGACGGCAACGGCCGCGCGCGAGACGGCGCCGATCAGGCTCTGCTTGCCGGTCCCGTGCGAAGGATCGGCAATCACGGGCAGATGGGAAAGATCGCGAGCCAGCGCCACCGCGGCCAAATCGAAGGTATTGCGCATCTCGGTTTCGAAAGTCTTGATGCCTCGCTCACACAGCACCACCTGATTGTTCCCTCCGGCCAACAGATATTCCGCTGCCAGCAGCCACTCTTTCACGGTCGCCGAAGGACCGCGCTTCAATAACACCGGCTTATTGATCGTGGCGAGGCGGCGCAGGAGAGCAAAATTCTGCATATTGCGCGCCCCCACCTGCAGCATCTCGGCGTGGTCGCAAATGATCTCGACATCTTCGGTGCTCATCACCTCGGTCACGACCGGCAGCCCAAATTCTTCCCGCGCCTCGCGCAGAATTTTCAGCGCCTCCAGGCCGAGACCCTGAAAATCGTAGGGAGAAGTTCGCGGCTTGTATGCTCCGCCGCGCAGCATAGTTGCTCCAGCGCGCTTGACGGCCTGCGCCGTGCTGAGTAGTTGCTCGCGCGACTCCACCGAACACGGTCCGGCGATGACCACGATTCCCGCCCCGCCGATCGCCACTCCTCCTACGTTCACCACCGACCGCTCCGGCTTCACCTGCCGGCTCACCAGCTTGAAGGGTTGTGCGATGGGAACGACATTCTCCACACCGGGTGCGACTTGAAGGGCCTCGATCTCGTGCCGCCTCCCGTTGCCCACCGCGGCAACAATCGTGCGCTCGACTCCCCGCGTGACGTGAGGCTGGTATCCGGCCTCGCGAATGCGCTCGATGATATGGGCAATCTCCTGCTCGGTCGCTTTTTCGGACATGTTGACGATCATTGGCAATCTCCCTGATTTCGAGAAAAAGCAAAAAGGCCGCGAGTTCAATCGCGGCCTTTGGCTTCACTTGCTGGATCTGGTTCCTTATTCGCTCGATCTCCCCGCAAGCATCGCCGCCGCTGCTACCCTGCTAAATGAGTAGCCAAACGGCCCGATAAAGGAGATAAAGCATTGCATGACACAATTTCTCGCTGGCACTGTGAACTGGAAGATCTGGCCTCGCTAACCGTTACTGGATCGAACTCGCGGTGTTGGAGAAAACGTTGTTGGCGTTTGACCCAATCAGCCGGATCGTGCCGACTACCAGGACCAGGATGACCGCCAGCATGACCGCATATTCGGCGATGTCCTGCCCTTCCTCTCCCAACCAGAGCTTGCGGACAAAATCAGTCATATTCTCCTCCAGTTCCAACATCGCATTCTAAATGATTTGAAAACTGCGGCGAAGAAGTGCAAACAGTGCCAACCATAATGCCGCACGCTCTCCGGCTTGTCAATGCGTGTATTTGGGTAGTGGCTGAATTTTGCAAATTCAGCCACTACCTGCATTTGTGGATATTGCCAGGATACGGGGATGCCTCTAAGGCACCAGGCACAGCCATCCACTGTGCTTCACCCAACTTTCGGCCGAACCATCTCAAACCGCTGCGTGGTACGCGTGTACTGAACGCCTCCCATGCGACCGATCAGATCGAGCGAATTGCGGTCGAGTTTTCCATCTTTCATGTGTGCGTCTTTTATGTGAATCGAAACCATTCTGCCGATCACCAGGCTGCTGCTGGTCGGAGCGGTGGAGAAGTCGAGAATCTGATGAAGCCGGCATTCGAAGTTGACTGGTGACTCGGCGACTCGAGGTGGCCGAACAACCTTCGAAGGTACCGGAGTCACATTAGCGATTTCGAACTCGTTCACCGAGGGATCATATTCTCCGCTGGTCAAGTTCATCGCCTCGCGCAGATCATACGTCACGAGGTTGACCACGAATTCCTTCGTCTCGCGAACATTGCGCAGCGTGTCCTTGGCCTCGCCGCTGACAGCGCCGGGTCGATTCGAAGGCCGAAGACCTGGAGCGAACGCCAGCAGAGGAGGGTCGATGCAGACCGCATTAAAGAAAGAGAAAGGAGCAAGGTTGTGCGCGCCCGTTACGCTGATTGTGGAGACCCACGCAATCGGCCGAGGAGCGACAGAGTTCAACACGATACCGTAAAGCTCATTGTGCGAGAGCTCGGAAGGGTCCAGGATCATTTCACCGAGTATAACGTTTCGCGACTATCGGTTCGCCGCGGCAAAGACTTCTTTCGCCGCGGCGACGGTGTTGGAGTGAATCGTTACCGTGTCTTCGACATTCTGCGCGTAGCCTCCCGCGTAAGTGACCATCACCGGGATGCCGCGCGCGCGCGCGACGCGAAAGACAAGTTCGTCGCGCCGCTTTAATCCATCGATCGTGAGCGAAAGTCCGCCCAGCTGATCTTCGCGATAGGGATCGGCGCCCGCGATGTAGCAGATCAATTCAGGCTCGAATTGCCGCAGGCCCGAACTGAGAGCATTGTCCAGCCACGCGAGATAGTCATCATCGCCGATTTCGTCGGGCAGATCGACATCGATCGAGGAGGGCGGCTTCCACAGTGGATAGTTGTTGTGTTGATGGAGCGAAATGGTAAAGACTTCGCCCGCGTGGACTCCGCGCATCTTGCCGGGAAGAGCACCATTTCTCAAAGATGGTCGATCGGATGTATCAAGGGTCGAAGGTCCCGCCGAAGGCAAGAGCGCGCTGGCGGTTCGCGTGCCGGCAAAAATGGCTGCCGTGCCATTGCCCTGGTGCACATCGCAATCGACGGTCATGGCGTTGCGAATTTTGTCGTCGCGCTGCAATCGGCGGATAGCGACGGCGACGTCATGAATCATGCAAAAGCCTTCACCATGATCGGGGAAGGCGTGATGAAATCCGCCGCCAATGTTAATGCCGATGCCATCGGCAAGGGCCCGGCGCGCGGCAAGAATCGAGCCTCCGGCTGCCAGCCAGAACGTCTCGACCAACTCACGCGAGTAGGGAATTTCCATTTCCATTTCCTCGCGCGCCGAGAGCGTGCCGGTTTTCAGTTTCTGAACGTAGTCGGGTTTGTGCACCAGCAGAATGTCCTGATCGCTGGCCGGGTGAGGCGCGAGAAAATCGCTGGCGTCGGCGACGCCGGTCGAGAGTAGCCGATCGTGGACACGGCGATATTTTTCAGCCGGAAAAACGTGCGAGCCGATGGGAAGGTAATACGCGTCGCTGTAGATGAGCTTGAAGGGCAGCATTGGCACTGAGGATTCCATCATACTGTCATGCTGAGCGGAGTGAGAAGTTCGCTGCGCGAACTTTGCACGAGGTCAAAGCATCCCTACCCGCTGTTTCAGAGTGGCTAACCAAGGTTCTAGGGCTGCTGTGGCGAGCAGTAGGGTTCCTTCGACTTCGCCGGCCATTGTATTTCACGCAATGGCTTGCTCCGCTCAGGATGACGGGAGCAATTAACGTTTCTTAGGAATCTGTACTGCGGGAACCATCGACCTCTGCACGGGCACGATCGCGCCCTTCGCTGGGTCGGCGGCGGCGTGGGCACGCGTCAAGACTTCTTCCTGAATGTATTGCACGAACTCCTGAATCTGTCGCTGCATTTCCTCCATGCGCTCGCGCATTTGCAGAATGATGGCCATGCCACTGATGTTCACTCCCAGATCACGCGCCAGCGAAAGAATAAATTCGAGACGCTGCAAATCCTCGTCGGTGTAAAGACGCGTGTTTCCCTCTGTGCGCGAAGGCTTGAGTAAGCCTTCGCGCTCATAAAGACGCAAGGTTTGCGGATGGATACCATACATCTCCGCGACGGCGGAGATCATATATGCGCCCTTCGATTTACGTTTGGAGGACATTGCTTGCGGTGGCGCTCCTTCTGTGCATCAGCCAACAACAGACGGCCCAGGCTATTGCTCCCGTACCTAGCATAAATGGCGCGAATTGGATGTTAAAGGGTCCCATCAGTCGAACCAAGCAAATGCAAAGCACGAATGCGAACGTCGGCGTTCGCCAGGTGGTTGTGCGGTGCAGGTTAACTAGGGCCGCGAATAGCGCAATGAACGCCGAAACAGCGATGTTCATGGCTACCAGAATTACTAAGACGCCGGCTCCCGGACCAACGGGCCCACCAAACTCTCTCAGGAGAAAGCCACTAGCGTGTATGCCCGCGACAGCCAAGCCGATTGCCAAGGCGACGGAGATGAGAGCTGCTATTGGCACTGCGATGGAGATCTTTGCTCGACGGTAAGGGCCCAACAGGTCCATTACGTGCAATCTAACACTGGAAAGAGAAAAAGCGGAGTGACGAGTGTCACTCCGCTCGCTCTGAGTTGGATCCGCAGGACACGTAGCAAGGAACCTACGCCGCGGGCTGCGCTTTCTCTTCTCGAACCCATCCCGCTGGCTTCAACAGGTGGTTGACTGCGTAAGCGACAAACCCAGCCGCAATCAGGATCATACCGAAAGCGAACGAGCTCATTCCCAACACTGCCTCATGTTCGCTGCGGATCACCGAGAATCCAAGCAGCAGCATGGGCGGAATGCCGATCGCGATCGCGCCGAACAAGCCTCCGGGAACCCGGAACGGGCGCGGCAAATCCGGTTCACGGAAGCGCAACACTGCCAGAGCCACGAATTCAAGCAGCAAGCTCGCGCCATAAAGAAGGATGTCGAGGGTTACCAGACGGGCGAAGCCCAATCCGAGGCACATCGCCCAGCCGATCGCCAAAGCGACAATGGCAACCCAGGGGGCGCGCGACTTCTTCTGCAGCTTGCCGAAAACTCCAGGAAGCATGCCATCCTGAGCCATCGCCAGAGGCAGGCGCGAATAACTCATCACCAGAGCGTTGAACATGCCGAATGCGCTGATCATTCCACCCAGAACTACTCCAACGCGAAGCAGCGGCCCGCCGAGCAACCCGGCGATGTCGGCCCAGGAACCAGTTTCCCACGCCGTCGACTTCAGACCAGTTGCCCACATCGCCGCGAACGGCAGAATGTAGCTCACGGCCACAATGCAAACCGCCACGAGCATGGCTCGGGGATATGTCCGCTGAGGCCGTTCGACTTCGGTCGCAATCGTCGAAGCGTTGTCCCACCCCATGTAGTTCCACATGCAGATGAGCAGCCCGCCGAGAATGTCCACCGTTGACGTCGTCGGCTTGGTTACAGCATTCGCAAGCGCTCCGAACTTAAACGGAGCCAACAAAACAACCGCCACAAACGGCGCCGATAGCGCAAAGAACAGCCACAACGAAGTCATCGAAACGACTTTTACGCCCGCAATATTCAGCAGGGCACACGCGATCACCACCGCCAGCGCGACCCACCACCCGCGGTTATTCACCTGGAACCAGGGAAACATGCGCGTCAGGTACACGACAAACAGTGTCGGATAAATCGCCATGTCGAAAATCGAAGCGACCAGCGAGAGCCAGGCTTCCTGAAATCCCCAGAAATTGCCCATCGCGCGGCGCACCCACGCGTAGTAGCCGCCTTCGAAGGGCAGTGCGCTCGAAAGCTCGCCGATCATAAAAGCCGTCGGCAGGCTCCAGAGCAGCGGCGTGAGCAGCAAAATCAGAATCGCTCGCCAATAGCCGGCGCCGTGCACGATGTCTTCCGTGCCATAAGTGCCGCCCGATACCATAAAGAAGGTAGCGGCGACCAGAGGCCACAGGGTGAGCCTGACGAATTTTTTCCGGTTGGGGGCCTTATTCGGAACGGCGGCGAGAGGTTGGGGGTTCTCGGTTTGTTGACGCGGGGCGCTAGCGGTTGCCAATTTCGATGTCTTCCTCCTCAAGCGACTCACTCTCAGCTACTCCGCAGCGGCTGGGGCCTGCTCGAGCTTTCCGGTTTGTTTAGATTCCGGAAATTCCGCTGGAGTTAGTTCGCAAGTGTGAGATTACGGCAATTTCCACAGGATGCAAGAAAAATCTTAATTTTTTCCAGGAAATTTTTGTCAGGGAGGTCAGGGACCGAGGTAATGCGATTCTGCAGAGTCAGAGCTTCAATTCCCATGTCTCGGCGACTAGCCCTTCGCGTCCCCAGCTGTCGTGATGCTTTTCGCCGGCCAGCTGGAATCCGGCTTGTTCGTAGAGATGCCTGGCGGCGCGCAGTTCGCTCTGCGTCCAGAGTACGACCTTCTTGTAAAGTGCCTGTCGCGCAAAGCTCACGCATTCCTCAATCAGCCGCCTGCCGATTCCCAACCCCCGCGCCGACGGTTCGACCAGCAGCAGCCGAAGCTTGGCAACCGTTTTCGACTTCTTTACCAGAAAAATCGATCCGACAATCTCGCCATCTTTTTCTGCGATCCAGCACGCATCACGCTTGGAATCGAAATGCTGGACGAAGTGAGCTACGATTTCGGCAACCAGCGCTTCAAACCGCTGGTCATAGGCGTATTCCTGGGAGTAAAGGACTCCGTGACGGTGCACCACCCACCCCATATCTCCCGGGCGATGGCCGCGCACAACGAAGGAACTGCTCGGGCTGATCCTGGGCTGCAATAGTGACTCAATCGTACTCATAGCCTGGAGCAGCCGATGCTGTTCTCCCGGGCCAAGGCTGGCAAGGATCTGAGCCATTTGTTCTGTCGATCGCGCTTCGAATGGGGCGAAGGTCTTTTTGCCGCGCGCGGTTAGGGAAAGGTTGCTCTGCCGCGCATCGAACGATGATTTGACCCGCGCCAGCAAGCTGCCTTTCTCAAAGTCCTGAAGCATGCGACTCAAATAGCCGGGATCAAGGCCGAGGTCTTTGCAGAGTTCGGACGCAGTGGTGCCGTCGCGATGGGCCAGTTCATAAAGCACACGCATTTCCGTCAGCGAGAATTTGCTCTCCAATAAGTGTTCGTTCAGGACCCCAATCTGCCGGGTGTAAAAACGATTGAAGCCGCGCACGGCGGCGATGGACTCGGCGGAAGCCATGCGGCGAGAAGGCTCTGCGATCGGCATAATGTGAGGATCGCATAATTAGTTGACTGAGTCAACTAAATGAAATGCGCTCACCTTTTTACCGGCGCGACGCCGCACGATCTGGGCACCCCTGTTGGGTCGCGCTTGCGGTCTTGGCGACATTGACTTATCCTGCCGCCGAAGCTTGGAGGCTTCCCGATGAAAACACCGTTTCTCGCAGCACTTTTCATTCTCGCCTTGACCGCCTTGGTCCCACAGCTGTGTCGTGGCCAAAACGCTTTTACGGCCGATCAGATCGAGTGGGGTCCGGCGCCACCGTTCATTCCAGCTGGAGCTCAGCTTTCCGTACTTGAGGGAAATCCGATGGCCACGAGCGGAGACTACACCATCCGCTTGAAGATGCCGGATGGATACCGCATCGCTCCGCACACGCATCCTCTGCGCGAAAACGTGACCGTGGTTTCTGGAACACTCATCGTCGGCATGGGCGACAAATGGGACGATAGCAAGACGATGAAATTCCCTGCCGGGAGCTTTGCTTATCTCGACCCGAGCATGCACCACTACGCCGGCGCTTCCGGGGAGACCATTATTCAGATCCACGGCCAGTCGCCGGTGAAGTTCAACTACATCAATCCGGCCGACGATCCCAGCCGCAGGTAAACAAAAGGGGCTCGGCTTGGCCGAGCCCCGCAAGTCCTCCCGCGCTCAAAGTGCTACACCTTGCCCCACAGCTCCGCTCTGGGATCTTCCGGGTTCAGCTTGGCCAACTCGCGCAACAATTCTTTAGTCCGTTCATCCCGCGGCATGGGCACGCTGACCGTAATCTCGACGATTTCATCCCCTCGTTCGCCTTCTTTGGTGGCTGAAGGTACGCCTTTCTCGCGCAGACGCAGCTTTTGCCCCGGCTGAGTTCCGGGAGGGATTTTCAGCAGCGCCCGGCCATCGATGGTCGGAACCTCGATCTTCGATCCCAGCGCAGCTTCGCTGGCGCTCACCGGCACGGTCAAATAGATGTCGTCCCCCTCGCGGCG
>JASHTD010000417.1 GCA_030040725.1 Candidatus Sulfotelmatobacter sp.
AAGCAGAGACGGTGCGCCGCATGATGCAGCTCACCCGCTTTGACACGATCGTCTCCCGCGCTCAAGGTCACCATCGGCTTGAGCAGGACTCTCACGAATTCCCCGGTCCCGTCGCTGTTCTCGCGCATGAGCCCGGATGCAGCATCGCGATAATCGACCACGCTTATGTGGTTAACCGCACACAGGTGCAAATACCAGAGCATGTGGCACGCCGAAAGGCTCGCGACCAGCAATTCTTCCGGGTTGTAGCGCGAGGGATCGCCGCGAAAGTTTGGATCGCTCGATCCGGGAATTTCGGGCTTGTCATTACCCACAATGATGTGATCGCGCCGGTAGGCTTTGTATGTCCTGGTGCCCTGCCCGTCGTTTCCGGTCCACTGTATCCGAACTTCGTAGGTGTGCTCTTTCATGGAGTAATTGTATGGGCTGTTTCGATACGCGATCCTTGTAATTCTGCCGGGCGCAATCTTATAGCCGGTTGTTGTTGGAACGCTCCTATGGAATCCGCCGCTTAGTTCGGCCTCGGCAGCTCGCTCTGTCACAGCTTGGAGTGCGCTACTGCACAGACAATACACAAACCCAGAGAGAACATTCTTGACGGGCCATGTTGCACTCTCAAGCCGTGGAGGTATCTCTATGCGCCCGAACCTGAGTCTCGCGCTTCTGTTCCTTTTTTCTTTGTCGTTAGCCGGCGCTGTTCAGAACTACTCGAGTTCCCATCTTTCGGAGGACCAGTACGCCCGCATGACCGTGGATGGGGCGAAAATCTTTCAAGATCACTGCGCAGCATGCCATGGAACGGACGGAAAAGGCCACGGGCCAGCATCCACAGCGCTCAAAGATCCCGTACCCGACCTGACTTTGATCTCGCGGAAGAATCATGGCAAATTTCCGCACGATGGCGTACGAAACGCGATTGAAGGATTGTTACCCCTGGCGCGCACGCACGGCACCCGAGAGATGCCCATCTGGGGACCAATCTTTCACCAAGTCGAGGCGGATCAGGATTGGGGGGAAGTAAGGCTGGAAGCTGTCACGAAGCACATCGAATCGATCCAACAGAAGTAAATTTTCTTCCGATAGCCTGACGCTCAACGCGGAAACAACATTACTGTGGCGGCGGGTTGTTAGCTGGAGGCTTGGGCGGAGGCGTTGACGATTTTCCATCTTTGAAAATATCGGCGATCTTCCCCAATAACCCCTTTTTCTTGTTCGGGTCTGGTTGGCCATTGGCATCGAGCGTGGGGGTGACGGGCTTGCTTGTTCCGCCAAAAACCCGAGAGAAAAATCCGGCCACTCCAGTCTGTTGGTCGCAGGTCTCTCGTGGCTCTGTGCCGGTCACAAATGCCGCGGTGTAATCGTCGGGACATGCGGATGTGGCCAATCGGTTGGTAGCTTTGTCGAGCTGCACATCGACAACGCCGGTCGGCTGGGTGAACTCTTTCATGTCGGAGTATTCCGGCAGCTCCCCGGCTTTTTTCATGAACTCGGTCCAGATGGGCGCTGCCGTCTGCGCGCCACTCAAACGCAGGTCGCTATAGTCGTCATAGCCGACCCAGACAATGCACAACAGATTCGAAGTATAGCCGGCGAACCAGCCATCGTGCGAGGTTCCGGTTTTTCCGGCGGCCGGCTGCTCAAAGCCGCGCAGGCGGACCGCGGTGTAGCCCAGGCCGTTGTTGATTACTCCCTCCATCATGTTGGTCATGACGTAGGCGATGCGCGGGTCGAGCACCTGTCGCTGGTCGGTTTTGAAATTGGCTACGACGTCGCCCTTCGCATTGCGAACCGAATTCACCAGGATCGGTGACAGCCGTTCTCCATTGTTGGCGAATACCGTGTACGCGCCGGCCATTTCCAGGGGGGTCGCTTCGTAGGAGCCCAGTGCCATCGCGGGTGTGGGCTTCACGGAGGTGATTCCCGCCAGCCTTGCCAGGTCGGCCACCTTGTCATAGCCCGTCTCCTCGGCTACTTTCACGGTCGCGTTGTTCAGCGACATGGCCAGCGCATAACGCAACGTGACCTCGCCGTGATACTCCTCTTTATAGTTGTGCGGCTCGTAAATCTGGTCTCCATAGGCGAAGGTACTGGGAGAATCATCCACCATCGAGGCCGGCGTAATAACTGTCGGCGACCCGTCAAGCGCTGTATTCATGGCAGCGGCATAAACGAACGGTTTGAAAATCGAACCGGTCGGCCGCTTTGACATGGCATGATTTAGCTGGCTGAACGCGTAATCCCTTCCGCCCACCAGTGCCAGCACCGAACCGGTGTGCGGATCGAGCGCAACCAGCGCCACCTGCGCCTGAGGTCCCGGCATTACTTGGGTTTCGTATTTCTTCCCAACCTTCACTCGTTTTGAACGCAGCCTCGTCACTTCCTCATCCACAATTTTGATTCCGCTCTCGACCGCCTGCGCTGCGGCCTTCTGCAGATCGGGATCCAGGGTGGTGTAAATGCGGTAGGACTGATCGTTCAGTTCGTGTTCGCTGAACTTATTGATCAGCGAATCCCGCACCAGATCGACGAAGTAGGGCGCGTCGCTCGCCTCTACGTTCGGCGGGGCGAGCTTTAGCGGTGCCGCTTTGGCTTTTTCGGCTTGTTCTCGCGTGATGGCGTGGGTTTCCACCATCGAATCCAGAACCAGGTTGCGTCGATCGAGGGCACGCTCGGGGTGGCGATAGGGCGACAACCGGCTCGGCCCCTGAATAATGCCCGCCAGCAGAGCCGCCTCCGGCAAGGTGATGTCTTTCAAGTCTTTATTGAAGTATGATCGCGACGCTTCGGCAAAACCGCTGATGGCATACGACCCGCGTTGCCCCAGATTCACCCAGTTCGCGTAAAACTCGAAAATCTGCTGTTTGCTAAACTTCTGCTCCATCAATTCGGCAATCAGCATCTCGGTGAGCTTTCGCCGTATGGTTTTTTCCGGGGTCAGAAAAAATCCACGCGAGAGCTGCATGGTGATGGTCGATCCGCCTTGCTCATGCCGTTGCCGCGTGAGATCGATCCATCCCGCCTCGAACATGCGGACAAAATTCACTCCGCCATGCTCGAAAAAGCGCCGGTCTTCGATCGCCAGCACGGCGTCCACCATCACCTTGGGAATATCGTTATATTTCACGATCTGCCGCTTGGCACGCTCTGCTGAATCGGACAGCGACGTCACCAACTGCGGCTCAAGTTCGTACCCGGAGAGCTGGTTGCCGTTGCTCACGATTCGCGTAATCTGCCCATCCTCAATCGTGATTCTGGCTTCTTCGGGGCTGTGGTAGCTTTCTGGTCCGGGCGTGATTTCGATGCCGTCCGGCATCACGCGGAATGTACCGAGCGGAGATTGATTTTCTCTATCGGAACGCTTGGCATCGGAGTAACCCGCCTGCCTCAACTCTGTGGCGATTTCCTTTCCATCGGCTTTCTCGCCGTCGCTCAACCTCTCCGGTAGGGCGTAGATTTTCGCGGAATTCCCGAAAACCGGTGTCCGGAAACGCTGGGCAATGATGCGGTCGTATTTGATGTAGTAATAGCAAAACGATCCGGCCAAGCCGATCCCCGCGACCAGCAGGATGACGAGCGCAGCCAGAACCAGCGGATTGCGCGGCAGTCCGCGGAATGACTTATTGTTCTCGTCGCGCCTTTTTGGGATTCTGAGTTTGATAGCCAAGACTGAACTCGACGCCTGCGGAAAACCTTCCTGATCGTCAGACGGTTAAATGCGCCAAAAGGTTTGAGCCGTCAGATCACTCGTTACAACGACCAAGACCTTCACACCAACCCGAATCATGCTGCGTTGGCTCCATTGTACAGGGATGATCGCAAATAAAAAGAGACCCGCAGTCGGTGCGGGTCTCTCAAAAGCCAACAGCCACGCTACTGCGAATCCGTCGCTGCCCAGAATCCGACCGTTGCCAGGTCGGCAGTGCTGCCTGCTGTAGTCAAAACCCCTCCCGTTGGCACATTGAAAGGCGATATCTGAATGACGAACGTGTCAGTGCTCGGATTGGTAATGAACTCACCATAAACAAACAGGAGTGCGCCGCTCTGATCGAATTGACCCCAGGAGCCCGAGGACCCGTTGCCTAAGTTGGCGAAAGGCGAGCCAGACACTGCGGTCAGCGTACCAGAGCTCGAAATCGTGTAGCCTTCCAGTGCGTTAAAGGAGGTCTGGCCTGAGGACTCGCTGAGACTGAATGAGTAAATCAGGTCGCCGCCCGAGTTCGGCGACACCGCGATGCTGAACGGAGAGTACACGGTGGCGAAAGGAGACCCTGAAACCGGCGTGATCGCCCCCGTGCCCGAAATGCTGAAAACATAGAGGTTATCGTCGTCCGTGCCGCTGAACCCACTTACGTTGCTGTTGCCGCTTGTGCCGATCAGAAACTTGCCGGTCGGTTCTCCCTGAACCTGCCACATCGGAAACGCGAAGGGGCTGCCCGAAACGGCCTTGAGTGCGCCGGTGCTTCCGATCGAATAAGCCGCGATTTCGGACCCTGTATGGGTGGTGTAATCTCCATCGACTACGTATAAGAATTTGCCGGCTCCATCGGTCGCCATGTTGACTGGTCCAAAGGGAACGCTGAAAGGAGCTCCTGCCACGGGCGTGAGCGCACCACCACTGCCGATTTGGTACGCGTAAATTTCATTGACCAATGGAAGTGAAATAAACAGCAGGGTTCCGGCTGGATTGGTGATCATCTGCGCTTGCGCAACTTGCCCGCCGAACGAGTTCAAGAACGATGCCGAATACGGGCTTCCGCTGATGGCGGTCAGGCCTCCGGTGGTCGAATCGATCGTCCATCCGTAAATCTGTTTGGCCAATCCAAAGCCGGCATAGAGAAACTGTTTTTGCGCAACCACCATGCCGATTCCGCCGTCGCTGGCAGGAATTGTCGGCGCTGTGTATCCGGAAATCGCCGCGAAGGTGCTCGCAGAGGTATTCAATTCATAGCCATCGATGGTGCCGTTGCTGCTTCCCGCGCTGGCTCCCGTGTCCACGGCAAATACGAAAGCTGCCCCGCTGCTGCCGGAGGTGCCACCGCCACTTGATATTCCGTTCGGCGAAGTTGAGGTGCACGTCGATCCGCTAAAGCTTAGCCCGTCGTCAGTGGCACAGTTATACGTGCCGCAGTTGGCCAATCCGAGCGTCGCCAGCCCGGCCACGAACACCAGAAATGCTCGTACTTGCTTCTTCATGAACTGCCTCCGCCTTGCGCGTTTGTCGATCCTGCGGCTAAGCGCTTTGATTCTGATTCAGAATTCCACAACGATTAGCTTTGCCGATCCCGAATGGTCGGCACGTGAGAAAACTCTCACCTATTTGCCGATATTAGGGTCTGGGTAACCTCGTGGCAACGTTACGAATGTCACTGGCCGATCGTCTGCTCAGGTATTGCATTTCAGGGCAGGGGTGAAAGAGGTTTATTGGTCTGAGGAGAGAATATTTTCCGCGATCGAGATCGCGAACTATACGCAGCACGGCATCGAGTTAAAAGCCTTTGTTCCCGCTGTTCGGAGAGAAGTGCATATCGAACGAGTAGCCGGGCAGATTCACGGTGACCGAATAGTCTGCCGCTACATAAACCGCTGCCAGTCCCGGCGTGCCAATCCGCTGCACTGTAATTTGCTTCGGCTGGATCGGCAAATCGTGTTCCTGGGCTTTGCGGAGCACATCCAGCCGGACGTCATCGTCGGTTTTCTGAAAGTTCGCTCCATCCATCAGCGCGACCGTCTTGAGGTCATCCTGAAAGCTGTAATTCGTCATCATCGGAGGGGCTATTTCGAACAGTGCCACGACCACGGCCGCAACAACCAGAAACCCAACAAATCCCTTGATCATAAGTCTGAAACCCGCGACTGCGGAGCCACTCCGGTCTCAGGCTTTGGCTCGCAGCGCCCCTTGGAAATAATTCACTACCGCCGTGATCGTAACATCGCGCATTTCGCGAGTCGAACGTAAAACGACTTCGACAGTACCTTCGGTAACTTTCTTGCCAACGGTGACCCTGAAGGGAATACCCACTAGATCGGCATCCTTGAACTTCACCCCCGGCCGCTCGTCGCGGTCATCGAGAATTACGTCAAAGCCAGCAGATTCCAGGTTGCGTGCGACGTCGAGCGCCGCGTTGAACACGGTTTCGTCTTTTACATTGGTGGGAGTAACCACAATTTCGAATGGCGCAATCGACGCGGGCAGCCAGAATCCGTCGTTGTCATTCGACTGTTCGATAGCCGCAGTCAAAATGCGCTCGATGCCAATTCCGTAGCAGCCCATAATCGGCATGACTTCCTTTCCGTTCTTGTCGAGCACGCGCGCACCCATCGATTCCGAATAGCGATAGCCCAACTTGAATATGTGCCCGATCTCAACCGCCGTATCGATGCGCAGCGCCTTGCCGCAATTCGGGCAAGCTTCACCAGCAGTGACGGAGCGCAGATCGGCGTACATCGTTGGCTGAAAATCTTTTCCCGGGGTGAGATTTTTCAGGTGATAGTCCTTCTTGTTCGCGCCCGCGATCAGATTCGTGCGGCCTTCGAGGGCCTTATCCACGAGAAGAACAGGATGGTCAACGTCCTGCTTCAGATCTTTCGCCCACCCGATGCCCACTGGCCCTAGATACCCAGCCGGAGAATTGAATAGCGCCTCGATCTCGGGCTCTTCCATCGGACGAGTCGCGACCGCAACCGCCGCGTTCAGCTTGGCTTCATTCAGTTGATGATCTCCGCGCATGAGCACGACGATAGCGCGAGATTTCGTTTTGCCGGTCTTCGCGTTTTTTTCGTCGGCCATAAGCGCCAGCGTCTTGATCTTGTTCTTCGGAGATACTCCGAGGAATTTTGCGACATCCTCAATCGTTTTCTGGCCGGGCGTATGCACCTCGAGGGGCTTGCCGTCGCCTTCCGGCCAGAGATCTTCCACCACCTCCAGTTTCGAAGCCGCCTTCTCCATGTTTGCTGCGTAATTGCACCCATCGCAGCTCACAATCTGATCTTCGCCCGCTGGTGTCCGCACCATGAACTCATGCGACTCTTTCCCGCCCATCGCGCCCGAATCGGCGTCGACCACCATGTATTTCAAACCGCAGCGGTCGAAAATGCGGCAATACGCGTCGTAGTGCTTGCGGTAAGAAACCTCGAGCCCTGCCCCATCGATATCGAACGAATACGAATCTTTCATCATGAACTGGCGCACACGCAGCAGGCCGGATCTTGGCCGCGGCTCATCACGAAATTTGGGCGCAATCTGATACCAGATCTGTGGCAACTGCTTGTAGCTGCGCAGTTCTTTGCGCGCGATGTCGGTCATGACCTCTTCCTCCGTCATGCCAAGCGCGAGATCGGTGCCCTTGCGATCTTTCAGGCGAAATAGATTGTCTCCCATGAGCGGCCAGCGGCTGCTGGCTTCCCATAGAGAGAGAGGATGAAGGGCCGGCAGAAAAAATTCCTGCCCGATCTTGTCCATTTCCTCGCGCACGATCGTCTCAATCTTGCGGAACGACCGGTTGCCGAGAAAAAGAAACGAGTACACACCGGCCATGAGCTGGCGAATGTAGCCCGAGCGCACCAGAAACTTGTGGCTCGCGACCTCGGCGTCAGCCGGCGCCTCGCGCAGGGTAGGAATAAAGAGTTCGGACCAACGATGCATTCGTGTGTAAGTTCCTCTAACAGTGGAATTTGTCATTGTAGCAAGTCTGTAGCAAGTCTCCGGTGTGGACCAGCTTAGGTAGCCGTGGGCTGACTAGGTGTGAAGGCGATCGATATTTGTGTTATACTTCATTACATTGTAGCAATGTTTTGAACATTCTGCTGTTAGGAGTGCGGTTAATGCCAACATACAAACGGATTCAGCAAGAAGTTCAAGCAACAGCTGGTTTTGTTCCGAAAACCTGTTGGATCGCACACTGTTTTGAGATTTCGGGAAAGAAAACATGTCAAGCCTGGAATCGCCTTAAACGGAATGCACGACAACATCCATGCCCACCTGAAAAGCAGGTAGCCATCCTTCAGGCAATTCTAAAATCCGAGCCAACGAAGGAGGCCAAATGACGACACTCACTAAATCAACGATCAGAGTCGCCGATGAAGTTTGGCTCGCAGTCGCGATGCTTCACCAGCGCCGACCGGAAAGCCCAGATTTTTCTATCGAGGAGATTATGGAGCTTGCTGGGTCCGCAAAGGAGCTTCGGTTCCTCGGCCCGCTACGACCCGGTTTCTACGTTCACGTTGTCCAGCATTGTGTTGCAAACCGTCCGCCTAGCCCTGCGCGCTACCGGATGCTTCTCGAAACCGTTCCAGGCCGTCGTCGACTTTTCCGGCCCGGCGATCCTTGCCACCCCGCGCGTGAAAAGGGCAAGAGCATACCGAGAACTGAAGACCTACCGGAGAACTGCTTCCGGGGAGTTCTCGCGTGGTATCGAGAATGGAACGAAGATAAGGTAGCAAGCCACATCAAGAACGACCCACTCCTTGCTCTCTACGGTTCAGGAAAGGATTTGTGGGCCGATGAGCACGCCGACGAATACATTCATCACTTGCGCAAGGGCTGGGAATGAGCCGTATCTTCTGGGACTCGAATCTGTTCATC
>JASHTD010000418.1 GCA_030040725.1 Candidatus Sulfotelmatobacter sp.
TCGCGATAGGTCGCGCCGCCGCGCACCGGCGTGCCCACTCCGGGCGCGTCTTCGGGATCGATCCAGTCCATGTCGAGTGAAATGTGATATCCGGCTGTGCCTCGCCCCGCAATGCGCAGCGCTTCTTCCATCACCGTTCGCATACCGCGTTCGTCGATGTCGCGCATGGTAAACACACCAATGCCGGCGCGCCGCACATTCTCTTTTTCGATCGCGTCGATGTCACGCACCCCCACCAGCACGCAATTTTCCGGCTTCACTTTGGGGGAAAAGTCAAAAATATTCTGCAGCTCTGCCGGCCCAAGGCCCATCAGTGCCGCCAGCGGCATGCCGTGCACATTACCGCTCGGCGAGGTTTCTGGCGTGTTGATGTCGGTGTGCGCGTCGATCCAGATCAGCCCGACCCGATGGTTTTGACGGCGATAAAATTCCGCCACACCCGCCACAGTGCCCGCAGCCATCGAATGATCGCCGCCCAGCGAAATGGGAATCTTGCCCGCTTCCAGCGTCTTAACGATCAGCTCAGCATGCTTGGTGCAAGTCGCTGTAATCTCTTTCAGATATTTGGCGTGAGCGGCACCCTCTTTTTTCTGCTCCGGTATCGCAACCGCAACGTTGCCGCCGTCTTCCACTTCATGTCCTAACGCCTCCAGCCGCGCCTCAAGCCCCGCGACCCGCACCGCCGACGGCCCCATATCCACGCCGCGCCGCGATTGCCCTAGATCGAGCGGCACGCCTATGACCCGGATTTTCTTGGGAGTGATGTTGGTAGTCGTGCTTGTCATCATCAATTTTGTAAGTTCGTAATCGGGTAATTTGTAATTGGCAGACGCCGATTGCCGGCTCAATTTACCAAATCACAAAATTGCTCGATTACCAAATTCTTACGGGTACAGCCGGTTCAACATCCGTGCAAACGGGATCGTTTCGCGCACATGCTCGAGCCCACAGATCCACGCGACCGCTCGTTCGATGCCCATACCGAAGCCGCTGTGCGGCACGCTGCCGTATTTGCGCAAATCGAGATACCATTTAAACGCTTCTTCCGGCAGATTGTGTTCGTGAATCCTCTGCAGCAGCAACTCGTGCGATGCCGTGCGCTGCGACCCGCCGATAATTTCACCGTAACCCTCCGGCGCCAGCACATCCACGCACAGCGCCAACTCCGGCCGCTGCGGATCGGGCTCCATATAAAAGGCCTTCACCTTCGCCGGATACCGATGCACCATCACCGGCTTGTCAAACTGCTCGGACAGATAGGTTTCGTCGGGCGAGCCGAAATCTCCACCCCATTCAAACTTCGCTTCCACCGCGCCTTTGGCGTGGCCTTCCTGCAGTATCTTCACGGCGTCGTCATAACTCAGGCGAGGAAACGGGGGCTCAATTTTTTCCAGCTTCGCAATATCGCGTCCGATGGCCTGCAGGTCGGCGCGCCGGCGTTCGAGACACCGCTTGACCACGAAACTGATGAACTGCTCCGCCAGTTCCATCAGATCGTCGAGTCCCGCATACGCGATTTCCGGCTCGACCATCCAGAATTCCGTCAGATGCCGTCGCGTCTTCGATTTTTCCGCGCGAAACGTCGGCCCGAATGAATACACCTTGCCCAACGCCATCGCCGTAGCCTCGATATACAGCTGGCCCGATTGCGTGAGGTATGCCTGCTCGTCGAAGTAGTCAACCGGAAACAGCGTGCTCGTGCCTTCGCATGCAGCGGGAGTCAAAATCGGAGGATCGGTCAACGTAAACCCACGCTCGTCGAAGAAGTCACGCACGGCTTTTATAATCTCCGCGCGCACTCGCAGAATCGACGCCTGCCGCTGCGAGCGCACCCACAAATGCCGGTGCTCCATCAGAAATTCCGTGCCGTGTTCTTTCGGCGTAATCGGATACGGATCAGCCTCCGGCACCCGCTGCACCACCCGCACGTTCGAGACATCGAGTTCATATCCGCCGGGCGCGCGCTTGTCGGCCCGAACTTTGCCCTCTACGATCACGCTCGATTCCTGCGTCAGCGTCTTGATCGCTTCGAACACTTCCGGCGTAACCGCATTTTTCGGCACCACTCCCTGAATCACACCCGACCCGTCGCGAAATTGCGGAAATAGTAACTTCCCGCTCTCGCGCAGGTTATACAACCAGCCACGCAGCGTGACCTGCTGGCCATCGTGCTTGCCGATTTCTGCGATCGTGGTTACAGAAGACATGAGTGATTCAGTAATTGGGGAATTGAGTAATTGAGTAAATTTGAAAATCGCCCAGGAGAGAACCCGCTGAAAGATAAGGCCGGTTTTTCAATTACCCGATTACCAAATTACTCAATTACCCAATTCTTCTACGCGCTTTCCAGCTTCTTAAACGTTGCCGAAATCTTTTCCAGCGGATTCGTTTTCTCATCGCCTTCCAGTTCCAGCATGAGCGGCGGCCTTTGCGGAGCGGACCGAAGCAGTTCCATCGCCTGCTTCCAGTCGATCGTGCCCTCGCCCGGCCACAAGTGTGAATCGCGATCTTTCTTATTGTCGTGAACGTGCGTCGAGCAGATCAGCTTCTGCACAATTCCGAACGCCTCCTCCACCGACCCCATCATGTGCGCATGCCCGAAATCGAAACAAATCCCAACATCGTCGAAATGTGCTGCATGGATCATCTCCACCAGCTTCTCCGGCGTGGAAAGCTCATTCGGAATATTTTCCAGCAGAATCCGCACTCCCAGCGGCTTGGCGAACGCTCGCAGGTGTTCGATCGAAGTCATCGCAGACTCGAACTTTTTTTCGCTGAAGCTCTCATTCGGCAACCCCAGATGCTGAATCAGAAAACGGAAAGGAATTTGCTCGGCAATTTCGAGCGACCGCTTCACCTCATCCATCGCCTCGACAAGTGCCGCACGATCGGTCGAAGCCAAATTAATCGGCGGAGACCCAGTGCGGCCCCAGTCGTAATCGGAGTAAAGCGGCGAGTGCACTGAATTCAACGGAACCCCGCTGCCTCGAAACCAATCGGCAATCTCCCGCAAGTGCGCTTTGCGGTTTGCGTAATCCAGATGCTGCCGCGCTGCGAAAATCTCAATCGCCTGTACGCCGTTGCGCGCCAGCCCGTCCAGAATTCCCGGATGCAGCCGCTCCTTCACATACAAATAAGTTGATACTGCCTTCACCATGCGTAATCCTTGCTTGAGTTGGATCTAGTATCCCACGGCCTTTCCGTTGCTTCTGTAGTCGCTCGCTCCCAGCCGCTCGCCGGTTTTCGCGTCAATCGCGATGCACTCCGCCTCACTCCAATATCCCGCCGTTTCCGAGCCTTCATGCAAACCGAACTGCACGTGATACCCCATCCTCTGCAAATCCCCAACCGTGTCCGGAGAAAACCACCGCTCCACATACAGCACATCGGGCAGCCACTGATTGTGAAAACGTGGCGCGTCGACCGCTTCCTGAATATTCATGCCGTAGTCGATCACTCCCATCAGAACGTTGGCCACCGTCGTAATAATCTTCGAACTGCCGGGCGAACCCAGCACCAGAAACGGCTTTCCGTCTCGCGCAACGATGGTCGGTGTCATCGACGAGAGCGGCCTTTTTCCCGGCCCGATCGCGTTCGCCGCTCCCTGAATCAATCCATCGGAATTCGGCACGCCCGGCTTCGATGAGAAATCGTCCATCTCATCGTTCAGCAGAAATCCCAATCGATCCGCCGTCACGTGCGATCCGAACCAATCGTTGATTGTCGTCGTCACCGCGACCGCATTGCCGTCACCATCCACCACCGAATAATGCGTCGTGTGCTGGCCTTCGTGAAATTCCTGCGGTTGCGGATGCAACTCAGCATATTGCTCAAGCTGGCTGAAAATCGCCGGACGCTTCAAATCCTTGCTCGCGCTCGCGCGATCCGCATCAATCGACTCGCGCCATGCCGCCGCATACTTCTTATCGATCAGCTGCGCCACCGGAATCTTCGCGAAATCCGGGTCCCCCATAAATTCCGCCCGGTCGAAAAACGCCCTCCGGAACGCTTCGATGGTGAAATGAATCGACTCCGAGGACCGGTCTCCCATCTTCGCCAGATCGTAGCCTTCCAGCATATTCAAAGACTCGATTAGAACCGCTCCGCCGGAAGAAGGCGGCGGCGCGCTGATGACTTCATATCCCCGGTATGTGCCAACCACCGGCTCGCGCTCTTTCACTTCATAACGCGCAAGATCCTTCGCCGTGATCAGTCCTCCGCCTTTTTGAATTGCTGCGGCCAGCTCCCGCGCTAAGTCTCCGTGATAAAAATCATCCGGCTTGGCCGCGATCCGCTCCAGCGTTCGCGCTAAATCCGGCTGGCGAAAAATTTCTCCCGGCTGGTAGTAGTTGCCGTCGCGCTGAAACACTCGCCGCGACTCGGGAAACTGGCTCAGATACTTATCGTGAAAATCGCGAGCCCCGCTCCAACTCAGCGCATATCCATCTTTTGCCAGCCCGATCGCCGGCGCCATAACTCGCTTCAGACCGAGCTTGCCGTATCTCTGCTCTGCGTAAACCATGCCCGCAACCGATCCCGGCACGGCGATCGACTTGTAGCCGATGAGGCTCGCATCTTCGATTACATTTCCTTGCGCATCCAGATACATGTCCGGCTTGGCTGCGGCCGGCGCTTTCTCGCGGTAATCGATGAAATGCGCTTTGCCATCCGCCATGCGAATCAGCATGAACCCGCCGCCGCCCAGGTTGCCCGCCGCCGGATGCACCACCGCCAGCGCAAATCCTGTCGCCACGGCCGCATCCACCGCGTTGCCGCCAGCCTTCATCACATCGACGCCTGCACGCGAGGCCAGTTCGTGAACGCTGACCACTATGCCGTGCTGCGCATGCACCGGCTGTGGAGACGCAACCGCCACGGCTGGCGCCAGCACGACCGCGCACGCCACCAGCCACAGAATGGATGATCTGTTTTGGGATCCCATGAAGATGTCGAGGCGTCCAGGAATGGGCGGACTCTTGAGGCTAGCCGACCCCGCCAAGCCGAGTCAAATTACGTATTCTTGACCCTGCGTCATCCTGAGCGAAGCCGCCCTCAGGTAGACCCCCGGCTTCAGCCGGGGGCTGCGAAGCAGGCGGAGCGAAAGCCTGCCCTGAGCAAGTGAACGCAGTGAGCGCGTCGAATGGGGACTTCCCGCGCACCAGCCGTTGTCAGGAGTTTCCTGCACCCACAGGGACCTCGGACCAACCCACTCATCGCCGCGGCAGGTTTCGCGCACGCCCCCTTTTCTTCACCATCTTCCGGCCCTTTTTTCCAGCCTTCGCTCCCTTCGGAGCCTTCGCAGCCACCATCTCGTACGATTGCTGAATCAGTCCCTGCAATTCGTTCCACGGAACCGCATCCAGCCGATCCAGCATGACCCATTTGTACCGCCCCACATATGGCGCGGGACGAACATCTTCCCGCTCAATCAACTCCGCGAAACTTTCCGGCGAGCATTTCAGGCACAGCCGTGGATTATCCAGCCCGAGCATCACGAAAATCTTTCCGCCAACTTTGAAGCAGAGCTCATCGCCCCACTGCAGCTTTTCGCTCGCCTCTGGAAACTTCAGGCAGAATTCGCGGATAATTTCAGTGTTCATTTGCTTGAATCGCACGGTCCCGGTGGCAATCCAATTTTACAAGGAGATTCCAGCATGCAAACTCGCACTCTTGGTAATTCCGATCTAAAAATTACTCCCGTCGGCTTCGGCGCCTGGGCCATCGGCGGCTCCGGCTGGCAGTTCGCCTGGGGAGCGCAGAATGACAACGACTCCATTGCCGCCATTCATCGCGCGCTCGAACTGGGCGTGAATTGGATTGACACCGCCGCAGTTTACGGCCTCGGCCACTCCGAAGAAGTCGTCGGCCGCGCCCTCAAATCCTGGTCAGGCCCTCGGCCTTACATCTTCACCAAATGCGGCCTCCGCTGGGACGCGCAAGGCAATGTGCAAAAAATCCTCAGCCGCGATTCCATTCGCCGCGAAATCGAAGATAACCTCCGCCGTCTTTCCGTCGACGTAATCGACCTTTATCAGATTCACTGGCCGCCCGATCCCGATTCGCCCGCGCTCGAAGAAGCATGGTCCACGCTCGCCGACCTGCAACGCGAAGGTAAAGCGCGCAACATCGGAGTCTCCAACTTCAATGTGAGTCAGCTGAAGCGCGCCAGGAAAATCGCGCCTGTCACCTCATTGCAGCCGCCTTATTCCCTGATTCATCGCGAAGTCGAGGAAGACATTCTGCCCTACTGCCTGCGCGAAGGCATCGGCGTGATCGTTTATTCGCCGATGGCTTCCGGCCTGCTAACCGGCGCAATGTCGCGCGAACGCATCGCCAAGCTCCCCGCAGACGATTGGCGAAAAGGGCATTCCGATTTCACAGAGCCCAATCTTTCCCGCAATCTCGAACTGGTCGAGCGCCTGCGCGAGATCGCCAACCGCCATCATCGCTCCGTCGGCGAAGTCGCAATCGCTTGGGTCTTGCGAAATCCCGCCGTCACCGGCGCAATCGTCGGGGCACGCAATGCGCGGCAGACGGAAGGTGTCATGCTCGCGGGCGATCTCCGGCTCAACGACAAAGAAGTAAACGAGATCGAAGACTTCCTCGCCGAGGCTGCCTGAAC
>JASHTD010000447.1 GCA_030040725.1 Candidatus Sulfotelmatobacter sp.
GTTGTAGATGTCCTCGTGACAGGTCTTGCAGGTTTCGGAGCCAACATACTGGGAAGCCTCCGCGTCTGATTTAGGAGCCTTGTCCTTGACGCTTTGGTCTGTCGCTGATAGGGGCACTATGAACCACAGCAGCATTGCCAGAGTCATCACACTGCTCGCCCAACCAATTCGTGGCCTGCGTTTCGTCATATCCACACTCTCGCGTGAGTAGCGTTTTCGAGGTGCATGCCGCAAGCTTCTTCCGACATGCTGCAGGGATTATCGGTTGGAGTTCACGAATTGGGTGTGATTTCGAAGGATGGGAGGCTTGCTGTTCGGACATGTCCATTCCGTCCTGGGAATTGTGTGTAATCAGGAACGTCCAGCTAGGCTGAATTCTTAACTTAGCGACCGCGGAATCAGGCGCCGGAGCGCCCAACACGCTCGTTCACCTGGATTTCGCTGTCCAGAATGCCTCGGCTGAGGGTTTGCCAGAAAAGAATAGGAATGGGGAAAGAGAAGAGAGGCGGAGCGGGGTCTACTTCGTCCAGCGCCGGAACAGAAGCGCGCCGTTGGTTCCTCCGAAGCCGAAGGAATTTGACATGGCGTATTCGAGATGGGCCTGGCGCGCCTGGTTGGGGACGAAATCCATGTCGCCGGTTTCCTGGTCCTGGTGCACAAGGTTGATGGTAGGAGGCATGATTTGATCGCGCAGTGCCAGAACCGTAATCCCCGCTTCCAGGCCGCCGGCGCCGCCCAGAAGATGACCGGTCATGGATTTGGTGGAGCTGACGGGAATCTTACGATTGCCGAAAAAGTTGCGGATGGCGTGGGCTTCGAGTGTATCTCCGATGGGCGTGGATGTGCCGTGGGCGTTCACGTAATCGACTTTATCCGGACTAATGCCCGCGTCGCGCACCGCATTCCGCATCACGCGGAATCCACCTTCGTGTTCCGGGGCCGGCTGCGTCATGTGGTACGCATCGCCCGACATACCGTACCCGGCCACTTCCGCCAGAATGTTCGCGCCGCGTTTCCGCGCATGCTCCAGTTCCTCCAGCACAAGAATTCCCGCGCCTTCGCCGATCACAAAGCCATCGCGGTCTTTATCCCATGGCCGGCTTGCCGCTGGCGGATCATCGTTCCGCGTGGAAAGGGCTCGCATGGCGGCGAATCCACCGACGCCCATCGGCGTGATTGCGGCCTCCGAGCCGCCGGCGATCATGACATCAGCATCGTTGTGCTGAATGATGCGGAAGGAATCTCCGATGGAATGCGCGCTGGTAGTGCAGGCAGTGGCGGTGGCTTCATTGGGGCCCTTGGCGCCGAGGCGCATGGAAACCTGACCGGCAGCCAGATTGACGATGGCCGAAGGAATAAAAAAAGGAGAGATTTTTCGCGGGCCGCCCTCGATCAGGGCGGCATGTTCTCGCTCGATGATGTCGAACCCGCCGATACCGGAACCAATATGCACGCCCACCCGCTCGTCGTTTTCGGGCGTAATCTTCAGCTCCGACATCTTTATCGCCTCATCCGAGGCGGCAATCGCCAGATGAATGAAGCGGCCCATCTTCTTCACTTCTTTTTTTTCGATGAAGTTAAGCGGGTCGAAGTTCTTGACCTCGGCGGCGATCTGGCAGGCGAAATTACTGGAGTCGAATTGCGTGATGCGGCCTACGCCGCTTTTGCCGGCGAGCAAGGCCTGCCAAACTTCTCCGGTGGTGTTTCCCACGCCGCAGATCAGGCCGATGCCGGTAACTACGACCCTGCGTCCCAAAACTATTTCCCCGCCTTGGCGTGCTTCGAGATGTAGTCGATGGCGTCCTGCACGGTGCGAATCTTCTCGGCGTCCTCGTCGGGAATTTCGATATCGAAGCCTTCTTCGAAAGCCATCACCAGTTCGACGGTATCGAGCGAATCCGCTCCCAGGTCGTCCACGAACGAGGCGCTGGAAGTGACTTCGCCCTCATCCACGCCCAATTGTTCTACGATAATCTGCTTTACTTTCTCATCAACGGCTGCCATGTTTCTCCTCGCTTACCTTATGATTTTGAATTCGCTGCCCGGAATGCAGGCGTGCAAACGCTCTTGGCCTTCTCTCAAATCCAATCCCTGCGGAAAAAAGGCGAACGTGTAGTGTAACGGTCCCGGCAAACGCCTGTAAAGGAAGCGCCGGACTTTGTAAGGCTGGCGCCTGTGATATACCTTCTGCATCCTAAACGTGGCCACTTGTGGCGGTCAAACTATGCGCGCAGTCGTGCAGCGGGTTAGCCGTGCTCAAGTCACGGTGAATGGAGAAATCACTGGACAGATCGGTCTGGGACTTGTGGTGTTGCTGGGTGTTGGCGGCGAAGACAGCGAGACTGACGCGACTTATCTGGCAGAGAAAATTTCCGGCTTGCGCGTGTTTGAGGACGAGCAAGGCAAGATGAATCTCAGCCTTCGCGATGTCGGCGGAGGTGTTTTGGCGGTTTCGCAATTCACGCTTTACGGAGATATGCGCCGGGGAAAGAGACCGTCCTTCGATGCCGCTGCGCCTCCCGAGAAAGCTCGGGCTTTGTATGATTTCTTTGTGAAACAGATTCGCGCCGCTGGGCTGCCCTGCGAGACCGGGCGCTTTCAGGAAATGATGAAAGTCGAGTTGTCGAACGAAGGCCCGGTTACGATTCTGTTAGATTCCGCAAAGCAATTCTGACTGTCACAAAAACAGACAGCGTGAAACGTTTATTTGTTCTGTGTCGTCTAAGTTTCCGTATCAGAGGAGACAAAGCCGTTGGAAGGGATCTATCCAACAGCTGCGAAGCAGTAAAGTCTTGTTTGTTGGACGCAATCGCAGCTTATTTCATCGAAGAATTTCTACGCCAAATTTTGCTCAATGTATTTCCTGCTGTCGAATTTCTTGCCGGTGCTCTGCGCCGACATATATCGAATCTGGCCGAAGATGGGGCGCTCGAACCAGGGTCGATCGAACTTGCCAACGATCGACCAGGCGATTCCGGCATAGCCATTCGGGTCGCGGCCATCCAGTTCGTATTTGTCATTTAATCTCACCGCGATGCTATAAGCCTCTGCGGGAGACTTCGTCCACTCCAGAATTTTCTTTGCCCAATACATCCGCATGTAGTTGTGCATCCAGCCCGTGTGAACCATCTGCATTTGCGCGGCATTCCACAGCTTGTCATGTGTCTCGGCGTTCTCGAGTTGCGCCTCCGTATAGACAATCGGTCGAGAATCTTTGGCGTGTTTTGCCAGCGTGCGATGCGCCCAGGGCTCGGCGCACTCGAAGCTATCGTAGTCCGGATTGAAGCGCACGAAATTGATGGAGAGTTCCCGCCAGATAATGACCTGGTTAAGAAACGCCACTTTGTCCGCTTTTGGGGCAATGGCTTTCTGCGCCGCAAGGGCAACCCTGATCGGAGAGATATGGCCGAAGTGCAGATAAGGTGATAACCGGCTGGTGTGGTCGATCTCGGGTTTGTTGCGCAGTTTTCCGTAGGCCTGCAATCTGTGTTTCACAAACTTCTCAAGCAGTCGCGATGCTTGTTTGCTGCCGCCATGCCAGTGTCCTGCTGGAGCAACCCTACGGTCGATCTGCCAGTTTTCTGTAATGTCGACATCGTGCGGGAGGGACTGCAGACCTCTTGGTTTCTTCCACTCGATTTGTGCCGGAGGATTTGTCGAGGCAATCAGGAATTCCTGCAATCGCGACTGCAACCTTGGCCGAATAATGTGCACCGCGTACTGCGCCTTCTCAAGCAGCTTCGACGGAACAATCACGTCGGCATCGACCGTCCACAACGGCATGCGCAATTTCCTAGCAGCTTTTTGCCGCCAACTCTCCGGCTCGCGCATCGGATTCTCGTCTCCAACCACCAGCGCCGCTTTGACTTCCTCGCAGAATCGCAACAGGCTTGACTCAGGGAAACGGCGCAGTACGAACCCCACATTTCGCTTTCGCAGAGAGCCGGCAATGTCAGGTATGCCCTCGCCCAGAAACCGATAGTGGCGCAAATTTGCATGGGGATAAAAAGGTATGGGCGCGAGAAAGGCAACGATTGGCTTGTTAAGTTCGTTCGCTGCCCGGACCGCGACATCGAGAGCAGGATTGTCGATTCCCCGCTGCGCGCGCTGCATCCAGTAAACCACGCATTTACCTTGGGGGTCCGGCTCGCCTGCGCGCCTTACGGTCACGCGCGAATCCTCTGCGAGTTTGCCCAAGCTTGTCATGATCGGCGATGCGTCGGCTCAACGAGATTCGAGAATGATGTCCGCCGCCCGGGCGGCTTCCGCTGCGGCTTTTACATCATGCGTGCGTACGATATGCGCGCCTTTAAGAATGAGCGCTGTCTGGATGGCGAGATTTCCGTTTTGCCGGTCTGAAACCGGCGCGTCTTTTCCATTTTTCGCGAGCATGCGTCCGACGAAAGATTTATTCGACGCTCCCACGAGCAGCGGGAAGCCAAGAGATTGCAGTTCCTGAACGCGACCCAGTAAGGGATAGTTCTGCTCAAAATTCTTTCCGAATCCCAAGCCCGGATCGAGCACAATTTTTTCGCGCCGAAGGCCGGCGAGCACGGCCGACTCCGCCCACTCCTTCAGTTCACGCTTAACGAGCAGAACAATATCGCCCGGCGGCGGCAGGGTTCGCCATTCGTCCGGCCGGCCTCGCATGTGCATTAGGATCAAGCCACACCTGAGCTCGGCCACAGTTTTCGTCATCTCTGCGTCCCAACGCAGCCCGCTGATGTCGTTTACGATTTCAGCCCCAGCCCCAATTGCCGATCGAGCCACGCTGGCTCTGTATGTGTCGATCGAAATGATCGCATCGGGATGGATTTTCTTAATGCCTTCGATC
>JASHTD010000448.1 GCA_030040725.1 Candidatus Sulfotelmatobacter sp.
TTGCCGCAAACTCGGCATATGCGATTATAGCTTGTGAACTGTAACCCAAGCCCGCGTAGAGCGGGCACTCCCGCCAGTGAAAGGCGGTCCAGTGCCACGAGATACCGCGGCAAATCGAGGCGGAGCCGGACCTCGAAGAAAGCGGCCCTGGTAATTTGCCTCCTACCCAGCCTGCGCCGCGGCTGGGCACGGCGGGAGCTAAGCGGCGCGATGAATTCCGGCGGGCAGATCAGTGGTCCGTGCTGGGGAACAATAAGGCTCAATCTGGACCTGCAGTGAGGAGTCCAGCATAGCTTCGTCCCTGCCATCACGAATTCCTGCGTAAAAGCCTCTACAGATTCTTTACTTTCTCGCCGACAGCGCCTCCTCATGAGCCTGGTTGATCGCATGCGCCAAACCATCGCTGGCAAAGACTTCCTCATATGCGTGCTCGCCGTGGATGGATTCATCCAGACCGATCTCCTCCGTCATCTCGCTGACTTTGACCGTGGTGAAGGCATCGATGATCCGGAGCATGGCATAGGTGAATACGAATGCCCAAACCGAGGAGAAGACAACCGCAACGACTTGCTTGAGCAGGAATAGCGGATCGCCGTTGAGCAGACCATTGGCACCCTCGGGGTTGTATGCCTTGCTGGCGAAAATCCCCAGCATGACGATGCCGAGAAATCCCCCCACACCGTGGACTCCCCAAACATCGAGCGCGTCATCCCACTGCAGTTTGTTTTTCATCTCGACGGCGTAATAGCAAACTACCCCGGCAACTATACCGATAATCACAGCCGTGGTCGGGGAGACGAAACCCGCGGCAGGAGTCACCGTTGCCAGTCCGGCTACGGCTCCCGTGAGCAGGCCCAGGAATTTGGGCTTCTTTTCGTTGAACCACGCGGTCATCAACCAGGCGACTGCAGCGAAGGATGCGGCCACATCGGTATTGAGAAACGCTGTGGCGGTTACGGAATCCGCCCGCATCTCGCTGCCAGCGTTGAAACCGTACCATCCGAACCAGAGCAGTCCGGTGCCCAATGCCACCAAGGGAATGCTGTGCGGTCCGCGGTCCAGAACGCGGCGCTTGCCCACATATAGAACAGACGCAAGGGCTGCAAAGCCGGCAATGTTATGAACCACGATGCCGCCCGCGAAATCCTTTACACCCCACTGTTGCAGAAAGCCTCCGCCCCAAACCATGTGGACGAAGGGGAAATAAACGAACGTCAGCCAGCCAGTCAGAAACAACATATAGGCCTTGAACGTAACCCGATTGGTGAACGCGCCTGAGATCAGCGCTGGGGTGATAATCGCGAACATCATCTGGAATGCAATGAATACCATTGCGGGAATAGTGTCATTGGGAGACGGGGTGTTGAGGCCGATTCCCCGCAGACAAGCATTGTGAAAGTTGCCGATGATCCCGTGCCAGTCGCCACTAAAGCACAGGGAATATCCGTAGAGATACCAGATCACCGTGGTCCACCCCATAGAGACGAAGCTCTGAATCATGATGGCGAGGACGTTTTTCCGCCCTACCAGGCCGCCGTAAAAAAAGGCAAGCCCGGGCGTCATCAGCATGACCAGGCTGGTGCATAAGATCATGAAGCCTGTATTGCCAGTATCGAGATGCAACATGGGATCTCTCCTGGAGCGAAGAAGTTGAACTGCCGAACGCTTGGGAAAACAAATGCGGTGTCACAGATTCGAGGCAACACGGATTCGAGATGAAAACATCGTTCCCTCGGCGCTATACGGGGAACTGGATCTGGAAGAGATCTGTAGGCAGCTTCCCGCGAAGCGTTGCTCGAAGGCGGGAGTCTTGTTCTCCCAAGGAAAAGCTATGCTGAAGAGAAGCAAAACTCTGTGAGCGCGGTCACAGGGACATGTGCCTATCCATACTCGTGACGAGTGGTTACTGCTGCGTCGCTTTGCCGTGCGGTTTGTGCGGGGTCAGCCTGGGCACAACGAATTCCTGCATGATATTGTCAACGGCGTCTCCGGCGATTCCGATGGCGGCATTCCCGAAAGTGAGACCCGCGCTGTCACGGTCTTGCGACGGATAGTAGAGGTTTGAAATTCCCCCGGCGGCCAGCCTGCCGAGCACATTCGAGTAATTCGGCTGCCACCGCCGGTTGTCGCCCTTGCAAATCACAGCCATGGCAATCGCATAGAGAACGCGGGAACGCGTACTGCCGATTCCTTTATAAAAGTAACGTGGATCCTGTTTAAGCAACGACGGCAATATGGCGCCTCCAATCACCGTGCCGACCGCCGCGTCGGCATAGTTGGCGCCAAACCGCTTGCCGTATCCCTGCAGCCCTTGTCCATACCCGATGAAATGATTTTGCCACTGCTGCAGTCCCGCCGTGCCCGCAACCACGATCAGAGTGAAGGGATCCACTATCGTTCTGGCCGCAAGCTGAAACTTCTGCTTCCAGATGAGCGGCGCAGCGTCGGGTACGTAGCTGACGTAGAAATTCGGAACAATTCCGAGCACTCTCTGCTGTTCTTCAAATTTGATTTGCTCCGTCGCCACTTGCTGTTGTGTCAGTCCGACTCGCACTTCCGTCACGGAAGGAGCCACGCTCATGACGATCGGGGGAACCGTGTCGATCTCTCCCGGACTCAGTTCCCCGGCCAGCGTTTTCGGCGAAAAACCTGTCGAAGAGATCGTGAGCTCAAAAGCTCC
>JASHTD010000449.1 GCA_030040725.1 Candidatus Sulfotelmatobacter sp.
TTGGCGACAATGGCGTCGATTCGCCCGGTGACCTCATGCTGCAGCACGGTAGTGTCGGCGATTGCGGCACAGCGATTCTGATCGGATTTGCAGTCGGCCCAAACCTGGTTCACAACATAGGTGCGCAAAACACTGGAGTTTTCCAGCAGTTCCTTGACAGCTTGATCTCCGGGCAGCTGCGAGGCTGCGGCAAGGGCGGGAATCATCTCGCGCCAGTCAAAATCGCCGGCAGAAAACGGATGCGCAGCGCTGGTGCCTGTTCCATCGCCACTCCCCGATGCCGGCAACGGCCAAGGCGCAAGGATGAACACAAAAACCAAGAGGGATAACGAGAGTAAGAGGAAGCGAGTCGCCGGTTTCATTCCCATTCCATATAAGACCGACTGCCTGCCCCAGCGAGGAGTTTGATCTAAATCCTTTCGAAGAAGTGCGCCACTCTCTTGCCTGGAAACTTTCGTCGACTATACCACGAGGTGCACTTCCCGCCGGACGAGGCAATATGTCCTTGCCTGACTGTGCCGGAGCCTGCGTCGAGCCCGAGCCAGCATATTAACCACAACTACTTGAGGCTATGCGATCATCACCCCATTCCCTTCGGCTTCGCATTTCGGTTCCTGGAGACGAATTTCGGCATCCAAGATTGGGTTTCTTGGGCTAAACTCCCAATTCTGGGCGTATCAGGCCCCGAAAACTGGTTTTGCACAAGCATTGCCATGTGGTTTTGATCCTTAGCAAGCGAGAGCAACTATGCCATCGTCGGTCTGGTCCGGACACTTAACCTTCGGTTTGATCTCGATGCCGGTGCGTCTGGTTTCCGGCGCCCGCAGTTCCGGCATTTCCTTCAACATGCTGCATCGCCCCGACAAGTCGCGCTTGAAGCAGCAATATGTTTGTCAGGCCGAAGGCGTGGTCGTGGAGCGGGATGAAATCGTGAAAGGTTACGAGTTCCGCAAAGATGAGTACATCGTCATCGAACCGGACGAGATCAAAAAGATCGAGCCGCAAACCGCCAAAACTATGGAGATTTTGGAGTTCGTCAAAGAGAGTGAGGTCGATCCCGTATATTTCGAATCTTCGTATTACATGATGCCGGAAGAAGCCGGACGGCGTCCGTACGCGCTGCTCACAAAAGCGCTGGAAGAGAGCGAGTACGTCGCCATCGCCAAGATCACGATGCACAACCGCGAGTACACCTGCTTTCTGCGTCCGTCGGAAGGCGGATTGATGCTGCATACCATGTACTACGCGGAAGAAGTTCGCAAAGTCGAGGGTTTCGGCGCTCCGGATGCGGAACTGAAAGAAGCCGAAGTGAAGGTTGCGCACCAGTTAATCGAGGCGCTGGCCGATGAGTGGAACCCCGATAAGTATCACGATAGCTTTCAGGAGAATTTGAAGAAACTGATTGAGGCCAAGCTCGAAGGTGGAGAGGTCGTCGCGGTCGAAAAGCCGAAGAAGCTAGCTCCGGTTGTGGATTTGATGGCCGCGCTGAAGCAAAGCCTGGCGCAGATGGAAGGAAAGAAGAAGCCCGCTGCCGCGGCCAGACCGCAGGAGGCCGCAACCGCCGCAGCCAGCGGCCGATCACGACGAAAGAAATGAACCCCTTCCGCCTCCCAATCGCTTCCAAGGGTTCGCGTGGAAAGACTTTTGTTTTTCATCCCTCGATCCAACTTGCTTTCCAAGCCCTGCATCCCAGAACCTAAACCCAACGGCTAAATCGGAACCGAAGTGCTGCGCTTGCGTGCGCAGTGGCGGAGATCGCGTCCAGCCGTTAAAATGTACAATTCCTTCGCAGGCGAAAGTTTTCATTGGGGTGCTGATGAGTTTCCAACGCGTGGGCCGATTGGCGGCCATCGTGGTGCTAATTGTCTTGTGGTCGGCCTGCGGCCAGGTATACCGCCCAGTAGTTCTCCCTTGTTCTCTCGGTGGCCTCCCCAACTGCCCAATAGAAGCCCCTCCTGCCCCGACTGCTTTCCACGCTGTGTTTGGGATCAGCTTGAATGTGCCGAACTATCCCGGCAATGCCATGCAGATCGACGTTGGCGGAGACAGCATCATTGGCGAAACTCCAAGCTCCGATGCGAGCGCGCCCAACATCGGCGATAACCCCACTCATGCTGCGACCCTACCCAATGACAGTGCGGTCTTCGTGGCCAGTGCGGCGAGTCTGGTACCGGGAGGCATCGACGAAGTGTCGACTTTTACGCCCGCAACTTCATCCCTCGCCGGAGGCGGATTGGGTCCGGTCCAAAATGTCGTTTTACCGCCGGGATCGCTGCCAGTGTTTCTGAATACCACCGAGAGCGGAAACATCTATGTGGCGAATTTTGGCACAAACTCGGTCGGCAAAATTAGCATTTCCGATAACGCTGAGATTCTTACCGGCCCGGTGGGAGTCAATCCGGTATCGATGGCCGAGATTCCAGATGCCCAGAAGCTGTATGTGGCGAATCAGGGCGATAATTCGATCAGTGACGTCAATCCCCTCGACCTGACTTCAACCCTGGTGCCGGGCTTTACCGGAAGCGCTCCAGTCTGGGTCATAGCGCGCGGCGACAGCCAGAAGGTTTACGTCTTGAGCCAGGGAGATGGGCAACTCGTAACTATTGACGCGGCGACAGACGCGGTTACGAGCAGCCTTCCGGTGGGCGCCGGCGCGAATTATCTTTTTTACGATTCGAATCTGAACCGGCTCTATGTTACGAATCCCGTGACGAGCACGGTGTCTGTGTTTTCAATTTCGGGAGGGGCCAACGATACGCCGGCTCTTCTGACATCGATTGCTTTCACTGCCGGTTCGGCCCCGTGTCCTTCCGGCTGTTCGCCTTCTTCCATAACCGCTTTAGCCGATGGCAGCCGCTTCTACGTGGCCAGTTACCAGATGGCGGCTACTTGTCCCGACCCGTTAGCGGGAACGAGCGGCGCTTGTGTCATCCCCAGCGTCGCCGTATTCAATGCCCCTAATTTCACGCTGAAGACAACTCTCACTTTGCTGACCGATCCTCCGTTCTCAGCAAATCTCAGCACCAACAAATATCAATATGCGGTGCCCGCCACATCCACCTGTGCTCCCGCTGTTTTTCCTGCAACTTATTCGCCAGCCACGGTGCGGTTTCGCGTGTTCACCGCCGCATCGGTCGATAGCAGCCGGGTTTATGTAAGCATGTGCGACGCGGGTGCGATTGCGGTTATCAATACGTTGGACAACAACGCCAACAACCCAACTAACAATTCAACCCCGGCCGATACTTTGATCACCGACCTGCCCGCGGCCTTTAGCGTCTGCACGGCGTCGAACTGCAACCAAACCACATCCATCACGGCATTTTCGATCACCTCGAATGTGGTTACCTTTCACGCAGCAAATTCTTTCAAGGGAGGGGAAAAGATTTTCGTTTCGGGATTGACTACGGGAACCTATCTGAATAGCAACATTTTTACGGTTCTTTCGACCGGTCTATCAGCGACTCAATTCGAATGCTTTTTCACCCACGCCAACGTGTCCTTGACGAGTGTATCGGGAACAGCCACGATTGAGCCGCCATCGCAGTCACCGATCTTTCTGCTGCCGGGACAGTAGTCTTTCGATCCTGTTGGGAACGCGATTGCGGGCCGAAGTCGAGGAATCTTCAGTTTCTTGCAGCTACTTCTTCTTTTTGCGCTGCTTCTGACGGCGCGCCTCGGGTCGCATAGTGCGAGTCAACGTACTCATCGAGGATTTTGATGAACTCCGCGACAATGTGATCGCCCTTGAGCGTGGTGAACAGGCGTCCATCCACGTAGACAGGAGCCTTCGGCTCTTCGAAGGTGCCAGGTAAAGAAATACCGATGTTGGCGTGTTTCGATTCGCCCGGACCGTTGACCACGCATCCCATGACGGCGAGCTTCATCTCTTCGACACCGACGTACTTGCCTTTCCACGCAGGCATCTGCTCGCGCAAGTAGGATTGAATCTGCTCCGCCATTTCCTGGAAGAATGTGCTGGTCGTGCGTCCGCAGCCCGGGCAGGCCGTCACTTGCGGAGTGAAGCTACGAATCCCCATCGACTGCAGAATTTGTTGCGCGACGCGAACTTCTTCGGTGCGGTCGCCTCCGGGAGCGGGAGTGAGCGATACGCGAATCGTATCGCCGATGCCTTCCTGCAAAAGCACGCCCATGGCGGCGCTGGAAGCGACCACGCCTTTCGCGCCCATACCAGCTTCAGTTAATCCCAGGTGCAGGGGATAAGAACAGCGAGCGGCCAACGCGCGATAAACATCGATGAGATCCTGGACACCGCTGACCTTCGCGCTGAGAATAATCTGATCCGGACGCAGCCCGTATTTCTCGGCGAGCGCAGCAGAATTCAGCGCGCTGACCACCATCGCTTCCATGGTGACTTCACGGGCATCTTTCGGCTCGGCGAGGCGGGAATTCTCGTCCATCATCTTGGTGAGCAGGACCTGGTCGAGCGAGCCCCAGTTCACCCCAATGCGCACCGGCTTCTGGTACTTCACCGCGACTTCGATCATGGTGCGGAAGTTCGAGTCGCCTTTGGCTCCGATACTGGCATTCCCCGGATTGATCCGGTACTTCGCCAGATCGCGCGCGCACTCCGGATACTTGGTAAGCAGGACATGGCCGTTGTAGTGGAAGTCGCCGATGATGGGCACGCGGATACCCTGCATGTCGAGCTGCTCGACAATCCGAGGAACCGCGGCGGCGGCTTCTTCGTTGTTGACCGTCACGCGCACCAGTTCCGACCCGGCGCGCGCCAGAGCGGCGCACTGCTGAACGGTCGAAGGAATGTCGGCAGTGTCGGTATTGGT
>JASHTD010000450.1 GCA_030040725.1 Candidatus Sulfotelmatobacter sp.
GCGGTAATCTGGGCCGAACCTTGGGCTCGCAATATTCGGGCTGACGGACTTCATACAAACCGGCGGCCTTATTTTTTTGCCTAGAATCGGGTACTTCACTTTAATGCGGAAGCCATCGCGTCGCGCAACTCACGGGATGTGGCGATGGGAGGCTGGCAGGTCGATCCAGAACAGAGCACGGCAAAAGATTTGCCGGAACGCAGAATCGGGAGTTGTGGCAGGGTAAGCGCGAGTGCGGGAGGAAGATTCTCGGCTACAACCCGGCTGGCGGAAAGCCGCAAGACGCTTTTGTTAAAAGTAAACGCAGAGTTGGCGACGGCAGCGAGTTCGCGAGCTTCGTCTTGAGATGCCTGGTCTTGAGATTCTTCGGCAGCGATCACAACCACCTGGACGGGAGGGTTCAGAAAATGAGTGACCGCGATTCCATAGGTCGCGGCAAAAATTCCCAGCTGCCCGGCCACGCCGGCGAAGGTTTCGAGCGTTTCCTCGGCTTTTTCGCGATACCCGGCATCATCGGTGTAATGATGCAAGCGCAGCAGGGCGATCGCGGCCATGGGATTTCCCGCCGGAGTAGGCGAATCCTGAAGCGGCTTGCGGCGTGTGGAGAGCACGCCCAGACTGCTCGAGGAAGACGGCGCGGCATCGAAGAACCCTCCGGAAACCGGATCGAAGAAGCGAGCGATCATGGCGTGAGAGATGGATTGCGCAAATTTGAAATAACTGAGGTCGGCAGTGGCTTCGTAGGCGTCGAGGCAGGCAATGGCGGTTGCGGCATAGTCATCGAGTAAACCAGGAACGGCGCGATGTTCGGCCTGCGGATCGGAATAGGCAACGACGTGCAAGAGTGTGCCGTGCTCGGGTGCATCTCCTTGTGTGGCAGCGTGAGGTTTCCATGCCTCGGCCAAAATGCGATCGAGCGAGCGGAGGGCAAAGCGGCGCGCGTCTTCTGAGTGAAGCACCTTTGCGGCCTCAAGATAAGCGGAAACGCACATGCTGTTCCACGCGACATAGACGGTTTTATCGATGTAGGGCGTGGGCCGCTGCAAGCGGGCGGCATACATTTTCTTTTTGGCGGAGTCGAGAAGAGCTTTTACCTGCTGTTCGCCTACCTGTTGGCCGCCCGCGCTGATTCTTCGGGCGATTTCTTCGATCGAGGCGCGCACGAACAGCACGTTCTTCGCGGGATTGTGATGCATCTCGCCGATTTCGTTGATGTCGTAATAAAGCGTCGCAACCTGAGCTTCTTCGTCGGTGAGCACAGCGCGGGTTTCGTCGAGAGTCCAGGTGAAGTAATCGCCGTCATCCTCCAGGTTGATGTCGGCGTCCTGGGATGCGTAGAAACCACCGTGCTGGCGATCGCTGAGCCATTCATCCATCCAGCGGATGATGTCGCGAGCTACAGCGGCAAAAAATTCCGAACCGGTCGCCTGATAGGCGTGCACGTAATTCTTTAATAGTTCGGAGTTGTCATAGGACATCTTCTCAAAGTGGGGCACCACCCAGCGCTCGTCGACCGAGTAGCGATGAAACCCTCCGGCAAGCTGGTCGTAGACGCCGCCGTTGGCCATGTGATCGAGCGTGGTAACGATTACATTCAGCAGGCGATCGTCTTTGGTGCGTGAGTACTGAGCGATTAACAGGTCGAGTACGGAAGGATGAGGAAACTTGGGAGCATTGCCGAAGCCACCGTTGCGCGCGTCGAACATGCTGAAGGCAGAGTTTACGATCGCGTCGATGATTGCAGGAGAGATTTTTCCGTCGCTTTTTACGCCGCGGCCGGTGAAGGATTCGGCTTGAGCGATGGCGCTCTCGACCATTTTCGCCTGCTCCATCACGTCGGCGTTCTTTTCTTTGTAAGCGGCGGCGATGCTGGTCAGCACGCGCTTGAAACTGGGTCGGCCGTAGCCATCGGTTGGAGGGAAATAGGTGCCGCCGTAAAACGGCTTCCCGTCGGGAGTGAGAAATGCAGTCAGGGGCCAACCGCCCTGACCGCTCACTGCGCTGATGGCGGCCTGATAGCGGCTGTCGATATCGGGGCGTTCGTCGCGATCGACCTTCACCGCGATGAAATGCTCGTTCACGATGGCGGCAACTTCGGGATCGTCGTAGGACTCACGATCCATCACGTGGCACCAGTGGCACCAGACGGCGCCGATATCGAGCAGCATGGGCTTGTTCTCGCGTTGGGCCGTGGCAAAGGCTTCATCGCCCCACTCATGCCAGTGAATGGGCTGATGCATGGCAGAGCGAAGGTATGCGGAAGAGGCGCGAGCGAGGGAGTTGAGGGTGGAGGTGGTCATGAAACAAGTGTACTGCGATATCGTCTTTCTTCGGCTTTACGCTTCGTACATCACGTACTGATGCGTGCCTCCTATCTTTTTCCAGGCAGTGTGCTCGCTGAGCACATGCTCCAGCAGCGGATTATGGTAGATCACGTAAGCTTTGCGCGGGTGCGAGCGCAGGCTTTGCTCGAGGTTCGCGATCACTCGCCGCAGGCCGGCTTTGGGAAGCGGATTGAAAAGATAGAGAACAATTGGTTCGGCAGGGAAGTCGAACCCAAGGGCATCGGCGCAGATCGATTGCAGGGCAAAGCATTTCTGATTCTCGCTTTTGTAATTCGTGAGATTCTCCACCGCCACGCGATGCAGTTCCGGAAGAAGCTCTACGCCGACGATGCGGCGAAACGGATAATCGGAGGCCATCAGGAGAGCGCGCCCTTTCCCCGAGCCGAGATCCAGGAATACGAAGTCGCGAAAGTTGCAGCTGGTTTGCGCGCGCAGGGCAGAAAGCATTTCGTGAAATAGCGCGGCCTCGGTCGGCTGATAGGGAGAATGAAAAACTCCCCACAGGCGATGGCGCCAGCCTACGGAGCCACTGGTGGTGTTGACGCGATGATCCCAGTCGAATTCGGCGTCACCGTAGCGCAAGCGGCGGCGCTGCGGAGTTGAATCGCGAGCGAATTCCCATACCTCGCTTGCTAAACGACACGCGGCGACGCGATGGCCGTGGCTTGCGGCAATGTCATTCCACCATCGCAGCGCGGAGCGAAACAGGCCGACGGAAGACGGAGAGGGATCGTTTTCGTCTTCATCCGTATCCATGCCCCGCCATGATAAGCGATGATCGAGAGAGAAAAAATTTAGTGATAGTCGCGCAGCGTAGGCTTTGGCGTGTATCCGGGAGGCAGGCCCATGGTGGCGAAGGGAAAATCGTCCGGAACTCGAACCTCGACCCGGCCGTCGGGAGTCAACTTATAGGGTTGACCGTCGGGATCGACGGGAACGCCGGGCAAGTGCTCGGCGGCGGCAAGTTCGGCGATGTTTTCGGGCAAATGCCCGGTGCGTTCGCCGAAGCGGGTGACGGCTTCCTGCAGGTGCTGGACATCTTCATCGACGCGCAGGGCGCGCAGGTGTTCGATGGCGTTTTCCTTGATTTGCTTATCCTGCGTGTTTTCGTAGGTGGCCGACCACAACATGCGGGCGGTGTCGTATTCGCCGGCATGCTGCGCCATTTGCGCTGCGAGAATTTTGAGGAAGGGATGCGCGTGCGGGAGTTGCGAGCCCTGCTGAAAGATCTCCGCCGCTTTTTTGTAATCGCGGAGATCCATGTAGTAAACGAAGCCGAGATCGTAATAGAGATGCCAGTTATCGGGATTCTGCTGGATGCCGTACTGCATGAGCTCGACGGCGCGCTGGGGTTCTCCGGCTCCCTGCGGCGGTTTGGGCGACAAGAAGCTGGCGCCGAACTCGTAAGCGATGATGAGATGCGGGTCGAGGCGAGTCGTAATCTCGAGAAGCGGAGCCAGCAGGTTATAGCTGGCCGCATGGTAGTGATGCCGATAGCCGAAGTACTGCACGGCGCGAGTCCAATAGATGCAAGCCATCAGGCCGTCATAGCCGAGGCTGGCGCGCTGGATTACGGTGGGTGAGCTGAGAAACAAAACTTCATCGAGGGTTGCCTGGGGACGAAGCTGATCGACGCGATGGAGGATGAACGAGCTGGCAGCGAGCGACAGGAGGAGGGTAACGCTGGCGATCCCGGTGATTTTGCGGCGGGGCTTCATTTGCGCATCATTTCAAGTCGCGATGCTCGAAGATGAGCACGGCTCCGCTGAGCGCCATGGCAGCATAGAACAAGGCGTAGAGAGTGTTCTGCAAGATCAACTGCACGGCGACCGGCTGTTCATGAGCGATGGAAGCGATCACATTAAAGGCGGAGAAATTGGGCACGAGGCAGGCGGCGCCGGTAGCCAGCCAGCGTGAGACGCCGTGCGCCATGGACGCGAAGTTGCGGAGATCCTCAGAGAAGCTGCCGATCACGAAAAGTGAAAAAGCGAACACGGCAGAGAGCAAGGGCGAAGAAAATGAAGAGAACAGCAGGGCCAAGGAACAGACGATCAGGAACTCCAGGATGATGAAATACAGAGCGACAAAAATGAGAGCGTCGGCGCGCACGAACCTGTGCGAAACATAGAACAAGGCGGCAAAGACGCCGATCGCCATGAAGAAAGTATTTACGGTCAAGGTGCCGGCGAGGCCGAAGAATTTGCCGACGATGAATTCCCAGCGGCGGACGGGACGGGAAAGAACGGTATAGAGCGTGCGTTTTTCGATTTCCTTCGAGACCAGGCCGATACCGATAAAAATGGCGATCACCACGCCGAATAAAGAAACCGCGGTTAGACCGAGATTGATGACGACCAGTTTTTCGATTTCGATGGAGATCTGGCCAACAAGAATGGCCGCCCCGGAAAGCAGCAGAGCGAAGGCGATCAGGTTGTAGAGGACGCGGTCGCGGACGGCTTCACGGAATGTGTTGGATGCGATGTGGGGAATGCTGGTTTTCATCTCACGCGCCTCCTGCAATGGAGCCGGCGGTGGTTTCGGCGTGGCGCAGCTTTTCGACGAAATAGGTTTCGAGCGAAGTGCGCACGGGAGTGACGGAAACCAGGCGGAGCCGTTCGCGACGCAAGGCATCGATCACGGCATCCTGGTGTTTCTCATCGAGGATGGCGCGAACCATGTCGGCGGTGACATGACATTCGGCGCCCAGCGCCTTGATCGAAGCGGGAATCTGCGAGCCCTGCCAGATGACTTCCACCTTGCCGCGAACACTCGAGGTCAGATCGTCGACGGCGCCCACACGCAAAACTTCTCCCTTGTGAATGATGGCAACACGGTCACAGAGAGCTTCGGCGTCGGAAAGAATATGGGTGGAGAAAAATACGGTTTTGCCCTCTTGCTTGAGTTGCTCCATGAGGTCGCGGACTTCGCGGCGTCCCATGGGATCGAGGCCGGACATTGGCTCATCGAAGAAAACGAGCTTCGGATCGTGGAGAATAGCCTGGCCGATTCCCACACGCTGCAGCATGCCTTTAGAGAATTTGCGCAGCTGCACGCCCTGCACATCGCGCAAGCCCACCTGATGGAGGACCTGCTCGATCCGTTGCCGGCGCAGCTTGCCGGGCACGCCGGAGAGCTGGGCGTAGTATTCGAGCAATTCGTGAGCGGTGAGGTAGTCGTAGAAATAAGGCTGCTCGGGAAGAAAGCCGATCTGCGCCTTGACCGCCGGATCGGTCCATTCGCGGCCGAGGATGCGGGCGGAGCCGGACGTCGGGAAAATCAATCCCATGAGCAGTTTCAGAGTTGTGGTTTTGCCGGCGCCGTTGGGCCCGAGAAAACCGAAAATCTCGCCATCTTCCACCTGGAGATGCAGCGGGCGGAGGGCCTGCTTCGGCCGCTTGCGCCAGAAGCCCACCTGATAGGTTTTTTCCAATCCCAAAATCTCGATGGAAGGCATGATGGGTTCAGGAGACAAGAGTTTCCCAGGTTCTAGAAAAAATTATATGCGAAGGGAATTCAGAGTAAAGCGAAGGGACCCAACGGGGAGATTACCAAAGTAAAAGCAGATAAGAATGCGGGATTTCGAAGTGACGCCGCGTCACGGAAAAAATTCGGTACTGCCTAGAACAACACCAGCCTGCTGCCGGACTTCGGGGTCAGGGCTGAGCAGCCGGTGGATGCCAATCATAGAGTTTGTCGAGCAACCCGAGCTGTTGGCGGATCAGACCTTCATTCTCGTCTCGCAACTGCATGGTAAGACGATTGTGGGCGCCGGTCGGATCCTCGGTGAGATCGTAG
>JASHTD010000451.1 GCA_030040725.1 Candidatus Sulfotelmatobacter sp.
GTGGCGGCGGCGGTCGAGATTCCGGAAGGCGCGTATCCCAAGACCGATCTGGTTTCGGCGATGTTCGACGTCAGCGTGAATAAATCGCTCACCGAGGAACAGTGCGCAGGTTTTCCCGCCGCTCAGCCGGAGCCTTCGACTACTAGTTCGCAGCAAACCAATTCAGTGGCTCAGCAGTCCACTGATGGTGCGCAGCCATCGATCGCGGGCACAGAAGCGCCCGCTGTGACGCCTACGCCCAAGTTAATTGTTGGTGACTTGGAATTGACTTCGGCCGACACACTCAACAGCGCCGACTCGCGCAAAGAAGAATCGAAGTACTACCACGTCTTCGAAAACGGCGCGTGCTACGAGTTCTCGCTGAAGGTTGCGACGACCGGAGTCGAGCCTGACGAAGGCGGCAAGCCGGTGGATCGCGAGGAAATCTTCAAGAAGCTGGAGGGAATTCTGGCGACGGTGAAGATCAGCCCGGTGAAAACTATCGCTGCAGAAACGGAGAAACAGACAGCCAGCGCGCCCGTGACTGCACCAAGCAGTCCGGCACAATAGTCGGGTTGTTTCGCGAGGATAACCGCGCCGCCTTGTGTGGCGCGGTTTTTCTTTTTGCTCGCAAACTGCGAATCCAACTCGCGTGCAATTATCGCCGAAGCGCTCGCACAACATCTGAAATTTCGTTTTCCTGAAACAGCCGGATGCCGGCAATGCCGGCCGCGCCCGCGCGCAAACAGGAACGGGCGTTCTGCAGATTGACTCCGCCCAATGCGAGCACAGGTATTTTTTCGGCGCAGGCTCGCCGAAGCCCATCGAGCCCTGTGGGAATAGATTCGGGCGCGTCTTTTTTCTTGATTCCAGGTTTTTCGAATACCGGCGCGAACACAGCGAAGTTTGCGCCGTCGGCCGCAGCTCGTGCCACATCTTTCTGCGAATGGCAGGAGACGGCGATCAGTGGATCGGGCCGAAGCTCTTGCCCCTGTCGGGCTGCGGCATGCCACGCTCGTCGAACGTCCTGCGGAGAGACATCTTCCGCGCGCAGATGGACTCCATCGGCGGACGCGGCCAGAGCGACGTCAGTGTGGGAGTTAATGAGAAGAGCAGTGCGGGGCCGCGACGAACCATCAAAAAGTTTGTTTTGCTCGCGAACGACACTCACTGCCTCGCGAGCCAGCACTTCCAGTTCGCGCGCGGATAAATCTCTCTCGCGAAGCTGGATGTAGTCGACACCGTTAGCCGCAGCTTGGGCGATCTTGTCGAGGAGTTGCCGCCGTCGCGCGCGCTCGTCGCCGCTGAATGCCGATCGATCGGTGATGTAGTAAAGAAGGCAGCTTTCAGCCATCAGCTTCCGGCTATCAGGAGATTGATCCCGCTTTCTACGGCCGGGTCTTGGCAATTTCGGGCAGAACTTCCTGCTCTTTTTCTTTCTTCGGAGTGCCGCCAAGATGATATTGGGTCAGCCCGTCGCGCAGAAAGGAGAACGCGTCCTCCGGCGTGTCGACAAACTTGAATAAGTTCAGATCCTCGGGAGAAACGGTTCCGGCGTCAACGAACGCTTGAAAATTCATGATGCGATGCCAATATTCGCTGCCGTAGATGACGACCAGAATCTTCTTGGCAAGTTTGTCGGTTTGGGCGAGCGTCAGGATCTCGAACAGTTCGTCGATGGTGCCGAAACCTCCGGGAAAAATCACCAATGCCTTGGCAAGGTAGGCGAACCAGAACTTGCGCATGAAGAAATAATGAAATTCGAAATTCAACGCCGGAGTGATGTAGGGGTTGGGGAACTGCTCGAACGGAAGATTGATGTTGAGGCCGATGGTTTTGCCTCCGGCTTCGTGAGCGCCCAGGTTTGCGGCCTCCATGATGCCCGGGCCGCCGCCGGTAGTGACCACAAAACGATGCCGCCGCGCGGGAATCTGAATCGACCACTCGGTGAGCAGAAAAGCCAGGCGGCGCGCATCTTCGTAATATCGGGCCATGTCTAAGGCAGTGAGCGCGCGCTTCAAATCTTTTTCGCGTTGGCCGTGAGAGCTCTTTGCATTGGTGGCTTCGACCGCCGACAGATTCTTGTTGGCGGCCGCGCCTCCCTGAAAGCGAGCCGAGCCGAAAAATACGACCGTGTCCTGAATCTGCTCGCGGCGAAAGCGGACCAGCGGCTCCTGGTATTCCGCCAGGATGCGAAGAATGCGCCCGTCGGGGCTGCTGAGAAAGGGTTCGTTCTGGTAGGCCAGTGGAGCGGGTTTCAGCTTATGGGTCATCGGTCACTCACAGTGCAAACTCGGAAGTCAAAATTCAGAAATTCAGCCTGACTCGGATGGTTGCTTGTCGCTTCCGCGCAGGCAGGCTTCAGCAAAATACTAGTTAGGCTCGTGATAGTGGAATGCTTCCCAGAAACCAATCCAGATATCCAGCAACCCTAATCCGTTGCACACGCCGCGAAAAAAGCCGCTCGCGAAAAACGTGCGCAGCCAGGGAAAAGAAAGCAGAAGGTAATTGTCCGTCCATTCCGGCGTCCAGGGCAGAATCACGAGCAACACACCGGCCGTCGCGCTGAGCAGAACGAAGAAAAAACCCGAACTGCGGTAGATCCAGCGCTGCAAGGGGCTGACGCGCACGTCTTTTTTCTTTTCCTGCATCTCCTCCATCACTGCGGTGGTGCTGTCCGGTGCTGCGGGAGGAGCTGCGGCGGGCGCGGCTGAGCCGTTTGCGACCGGCAAATTCGGATCCATGGTCACGCGGTTCTCCGCTGGAATGGGGCGCAAGCGCAAAGACGGAGGAAATCTCCGCGGTCCGGCAGGAGAAAGTGCTGGGACGAAGAGGTAAGGGCGAAGCCCATCACGATATTTTACGACTTCAGGGGCTTAATGCGCTCGGCCACATCGCGATAATCGATGTTGCGCCCGTAGACTTCCATGAAATGCTTGAGCGCCGCAGGTTTATCGCCGGCGGTCTCATAAGCCGCGGCCAGCTCATAGTGGAGAGCGGTGCGGGTTTCTTCATCGACCCCGGGAGCAGCTAAAGCTTTGTCATACCAGCGAATCGCGGCCTGCGGCACGCCTTTGTCGAGGAAGCACTGCGCCAGCCAGGTGTAGGTTTGCATGACTTGCGGGAAAGGATGGCCGCGATCGACCGCCTGGCAGGTCTTCTGCAACTCGCCAATGGCTTCATCGAGCAGTCCCATTTCACGGAAAGCGATGCCCAGGTTGTAATGCGTCTCCGGATCTTCCTCGGTGGTGGTGGCGCCAACTTCGAGATCGTGCTTGAGTTCGCCGAACATCTCCGCGAGATCGACGCCAGCTTCTTCGCTGAACGGCGAGGCTTTGGCCGGGGCCGGAGCCGGTTTGGAAGCTTGCGGCTTTTGCGGCTGTGCAGTCGAGGCTACGCCCGACGCAGCCGCGGCGGCAGCGCTTGCGGCTGCAACAGGAGCACTGGCGGCAACCGCTGCAGGAGGTTGCGCAGGAGCAGGCGCTGGAGCCGGGATTGGGGGCGGAACTGCCGCGGCCGGCTTGGCGACGGCAGGTTGAGGCGCGGATGCGGGTTCGGGAACCGGCGCTCCCTTGAGAAAGTCATCACCCAGCGACTCTTCCAGATCGGCGACAAATGTGCCGAGCGATTCTGGCTCTGCGGTTCCGAAACGAGTGGCAGCCGCGTTTCCGATGGGCTCGAGTTCAACTTTGCCCGGCTTCGGCTGCGGAGCCTTCGCGGCTGCCGGCTGTTCCACAGTCGGCCCGCCCAGGAAATTGTCTCCCAAAGAAGATTCGAGATCCGCGACGAAATCCTGCAACACGCCGGGTTGATGCATCGGAGGCTGGGCAGCCGCGGGCTTCACAGGAAGCGGCGGCGCGGCATGCGCTGCGGGCGCAACGGCCGTTTCAGCCACCGGCTCGGGTACCGGCGACGGAGCTTCGACCACCGCCAGAGTTTCCGCCACCTCAGCTGGGGCCGCTTCCACCGAAAACTCAGCGGGAGCTTCAGCAGTTTCGGTTTCAGCGACAGGTTCAGCCGCAGATTCAGTAACTTCAAAATCGGCGATGCTATCGACCGCCTCAACTTCTTCTTCGGCGGCTGGTTCCGCTCCTGCTTTGATTTCCGCTTCCAGCGGTCCAAGGATCGCTTCATCGCTGGTCAGAGATTGCAGCTTCTCGAATGCCGTGTGTGCCTGCTGCGGCATGCCGTGATCGAGGTAAAAGCGGATCTCTTCCACGGTTTCTTTGCATGCTTGCGCGGCAGATTCCTGATTTCCTGCGACCGCGGTTTCGACCGGCAGTTCGTGGGCTCCGACGGCTTCATTGACATCCGCGGTCGCCGAGTCATCGGCCTCGATAGTGATTGCGTCGTCCCACTCAGTTGACAAGTCGATTTCGGCGGGAGCCGCTTCCTCTTCGGGGGCCGAACCGACATCAGCGTCAACCGTGGTTTGGTCACTGACGACGGCGAATTCAGCTTCTTCCGCAGCTGGTTGCGAAGCGGCCGGGGAGACACCTTCGGAGCTCGGCGTGACTTCTTCTGTTTCCGTGGCGATTTTGGCACTTTGGACCGGAACAGAATCGGACACCGGCACGGCTGAGCGCTCTTCATAGCGGTGCGCCAGATCGCCGTAACGCGCCGCTTCATCGGGATACCCGGCTTCGGAGTAGATGCTCTGCAACGTGCGGCAGCAGACCCCGGCTTCGGCAAAGCGCGAAGCTCGCGTGTGCAGCGCGGCGAGCCGCTGGTTGAGCCGCAAATCTGAAGGCGCCTGCGGCAATGCCGCCAGCAGCGGCCCCAGGGCCTTGGCGGGCATGTTGTAAGAAATGAAAAGCTCAGCATCGGTCAGGGCCGAACGAACCGCCAGCGCGACTGCATCCGAATAATGCTGATGAATCGAGGGAGACGTTGTCTCAAGTTCGTCTACGATGACCGCAGCTTCTTCGGCGGAAATCAGCTTGGCTCCCGAAGCTCCACCCATCTGGCTGACCACCTGCTGATAGTTGGTCATGTGGAGCGGGTTGCCCGGCTCCATGCTGGTGAGCTTCTGATAAAGATCGCGCGCCCGCATCAGATCGCCGGACTGCACCGAGGCGTGCGCCAGCAGTTCGATGACTTCGGTGATGTGGGTATTCTCCCCGGCCTTTTGGAACAGATCGAGAAGCTTCTCGAGCGACGCCGGATTGTCGCGCACATGCCCGATGATGGAATGCAGGCTCTTGAGAACCTTTTCGGAATTCTCCGCCAGCAGGCGGTCGGCATGCTGATCGTAGATCTGCAGCGCGTTCTCGAACTGGCCGGCCTGCATCAGAGCATCGGCAAGAGTTGAAATCGCGCTCAGGTCGTTGTGAACAGCTTGCAGTTTCGTCGCCAGCGTGCCGGCATCGGAGAGCCGTCCAGTCTTGAGATAAGCGTTCAGCAGGTCGCGCAGGCCTTCGGGGTTGGAATCAAGATCGGGGACTTTTTGCAGCGCTTCGATCGCCGCGTCGGCGTCACCGGCCTCCAGCAGATTGCGGGCCTGCATGAGCAGCGCATAACTATTGCCGGGATCGAGCTTGAGCATGCGCTGCAGAACTTCTTCGGCCTGCGGTAGAGAACCTTTGGATCGCAGCGCTTCCGCGGCGGCGGAAAAAATCTGCCACGCTTCGGTTTTCTTTCCCAGGCGTACATACACTTCCGCCAGCTTCAGCCGCATCGCCGTGTTTTCCGGATCCATTTCCAGAATTTTCTGGAAGATGCGCACGGCATTTTCGAGCTCGCCCGACTTCAGGAATTCTTCCGCAACCTGCAGATATTGGGCGCGGGCGTCGTTGAACAGCCCTTGCTGGGTGTAGAGTTCGGCCAGCTTCAGCACGCTCTCGAGCGATGGCTTGAGCTTGCTGATCTTTTTGTACATGGCGATGGCCTTGACCGTGAAGCCTTGCGCCGCATAGGCATCGCCGACCGACTTGAAACATTCCGTTGCTTTCTCTATATCGCCGAGACGGGAGTAGAGGTCGCCAACCGTGTTGGTAACGGTAAGATCTTTGGGATCCGCCTTCAGGATCTTTTCGTACTCAGCGATGGCATTCTGCGTCTTGCCCTGCTGGATGTACTTCTCCGCAGCGCTGAGCGTCTTTTGTTTGTTGAAGCCGAAACCGAACGCCATATGAGCACGAACTCCAGACCCGGGTGTCCAAACAACGACTGCAGATCAACTCATGTAAATCAACGCATGCAAATCAACGTCTGCAATTCAACACGCGCTGCTCATCGTCACACAGAAAGACTATTTGTCGAGAAACCTCTCTCCGAGCAAGGAGTTGATATACGTTCCCCCAGAAAACCATGCCTGGGGAAATACGCAGATGACCAGACTCGCTTTTCGAGATGTCCAGTTGGACAAGGGCAATTGTACGGCTGGATAAGGCGAATCGCATGGTTACCAAGGGTTACCAAAAGGGAGTGTACGACCGGGTTACCAAGGGAATCAGAGGGAACACAATGCCGACTTGGGCTATGCGAAAGCCTGTTCTTGCACCAGACCGGGCTATTTACTCAATTTCGCAGCCCAATTGAGCACCACCGACATGGGCGTCATGGCGGTTTTCAGTTGAGTGTTGATCAGGAACCGCTGCCCGTCTTTGCTGACGTCATAGGAAAAGATCTCCGAAGTTGCGAACATCTCCCGAGGATTGGCCTGAAAGAGAGCGATCGGCGTGCCAGCATCGAAGTTGGTTCCGGTTTTCACCGGTAGGGCCATGATTTTGGCGTCGCTGGAAAGATAGAAGAGTTCGCTTCCATCGCCACGCCATCTGGGTTGTTCTCCGCCAGCATTCGAGACTTGCCACTTCCCGTGTGCCTCGGGAAAAGAGGTGACGTAAATCTCCCATCGCCCGCTCTCGTTCGAAGAATATGCCACCCACTTACCGTCAGGAGAAAACCGCGGACTGCGCAACGTCGAAGTCCCCTTCAGGAACTGGATAGGCTGCAGATCCGAGAGCCTCAAGTACCAGAGATCGGGGGCACGCTCATAAAGGACATACTTCCCATCCCGCGACCAGTCCGTCGGGAACCTGTCAGGACCATCCTGCGGGATGATCTTCTCCTCTTGCGCCCCGTTAGCATCCTTCAAATAGAGGTCGAATCTGAGTTCGCGATTCGAAGCAAAAATGATTCGGCTTCCATCCGGGCTCCAGATGGGAAGCGAGTCCAATGCCGGGTCGAAGGTCAGCCGCTTCGCAGTTCGCGCTTCGAGATCGTAAGTCCAAATATCGGTATTTTGACTCGCTGGATCTGTCGTATCCGAGGCCACGAATTTGCCGCTTGGGTCCAACATGACGTTGCCATAGATGCCGGTATTCATCGCGAATCCGATTTGCTGACCTTTGCGGTCAAACCACAGAACCTGAGAGGCGCCGGAATCTCCGCTCCGTTGAGCCACCAGCAAACCGGCGCCGGCAGCGGAAAACACCGCTTCAGAAATTCTCGGGAAGAATTGAACATCCGTGAGGATGGGAACCGGGTCTCCGCTCAAATCGAATTTCGTTGTGTCGAAGTGCTGCGCGAAAAGTGTTTGATCGCGATAATAGAGGAGGTAGCCCGGCTCGGCATACGCTACATTGCCCTTTGCCCTGAGAACCAGCCGCTTCTCTTTCGAATTCAGAGCTCCCAAGTAGACCGAGTACAAATCTCGCCGGCCGGACAGATTGATCGCGGCATACAAATAGTGAATTCCATCGGGCAGGAATACAGGCCAGCGGTTGCTGTCCTCCTGCAGGTTTTTGTCGGGAACAGTGACCTGAACCGGGGTTCCTCCGGAAGCTGAGATTTGATAAAGGCCGACCCCGAGCGTTCCGGCCGGCGTGAAGAGTATGACTCCATCTTTGTTCCAGGTGCCGCCGCGACCGTTGGGCGCATCGCACAAGACTTGCCCGGGCCCGCCGTTCAGACTCAGTTTTTTTAGTTTTCCATCAGCAAAGAACGCGATTGATTGTCCATCCGGTGACCAGAAGGGAAAGGCCGCACCGGCCGTGTTCTGGAGCGGGATCGCATCCTGCGATCCCGGTTCATAAAGCCAGATGGAATTGTTCCGTTCCGATTCCCGGTGCCCAACAATTGCGACCGTATGACCATTGGGAGATATCGCCACGCCCCGCGCCGCGAACGGAAGCGGAGCCGAAAAATATGTGGTCTGCGCCCCAGGCCTGGAAACCCGCCACCAGAAAACGAGCGCAATCAGAATCGCTGCGAGAACTGCTGCGACGAGCCACGCCGACTTTTCATGGCTTTTTGCCGGCTTACCCGCCTCAGTCTGCGATCCGCGGCCAGGTCCGAGGTCTTTTGCAATCCACTTCAATTGCAGCCTGAGATCATGAGCTGTCTGAAATCGATCGTCGGGATTCTTGGCCAGGCAGGCGTTAACGATGTTCTCAAAGGCAGGCGGTGTTAGCGGCTGTACGGCGGAAATGGGTTCTGGATCTTTTTCCAGAATGGCGCTGGCCACGCTAATCTGACTTTTTCCCTCAAACGGGCGTCCGCCGGTCACCATCTCATAAAGAATCGCGCCGAATGCAAACAAGTCCGATCGCGCGTCGGCTTCCTTGCCTTCAATCTGTTCCGGCGACATGTACTGAATTGTGCCGAGGATCGTTCCCGCCGTCGTCAGCGGAGACAGGGGACCTGCTCCGCTCATTGTCCGTGCCGCCGACAAGAGCGGTGCAGAACCCGATCCACCAACGCCCGAAGCGGTTGATTTTGCGAGGCCAAAGTCCATCAGTTTGGCCCCGCTCTTGGTCAGCATGATGTTGCCGGGTTTCAGATCACGGTGAACAATTCCCTGCCTGTGTGCGACCTCGAGCGCCTCCGCCACGGCCGCCGCGATCCGTAATGTTTCATTGAGGGGTATTGTGCCCTTGGCGATCCTTGCCGCCAGCGTCTCCCCTTCCAGCAGTTCCATCACCAGGTAATCGACCCCGGCTTGCGAGCCAATGTCATAGAGATGGCAGATGTAAGGATGGTTCAGCGCGGAAATGGCCTTGGCTTCGCGTTCCATGCGCTGCCTCAACTCGGGCGAAGAAGAAAGATGAGAAGCAAGAACTTTAATGGCGACCGCGCGATCAAGACGGGTGTCCTTAGCTCTGTACACTTCGCCCATCCCGCCGGCGCCGAGCGGGGACTGAATCTCATAGGGGCCAAGCTTTGTGCCAGAGGTCAGCGGCATCAGCGCGCCATTATAGCTGCAAAGGCTTTGCCTGACTTGAATTCTGTTATATGGCATCTGACTAGGCGCGTGTCGGATGGCCCGTTCAAGCGGCCGGTGCCGTCATGCGCTACTGGGGTAATCCCATGCGGCCAAGCAGGGCCACATAGCGAGGATCGGAGCGGAGGGAATCGAAGGCCGGGTTGCGAATCGAATTGATAAGCTCGAAATCGTGGTCCGAGACCGCTTTCTCAAGGTAATCCAGAGCCTTTTCCCGGTCACCGGCAACGGCGTAGGCGATGGCCACGTCGGCAGCTCCGTCGTTATCGGCGCGGCCCTGCATTGCGGAGTCCAACATTTGGGCGTAGCCGCGCGCGTCCGAGCTGGCGGGGAGTTTCAGATCCGGTCTCCAAGTCTTAAGCTCGTTGATGGCATCGGCGAAACGGGCATTCAGATCATTGAGTTCCGAGAGGTAAAGATGAGGCCCACCGTGGCTCGGATCGATGGCCATGGCTTTGTGAAATCCCTCGGCCGACTCAGGATAACGGTGGGCTTCCATGAGAATGACCGCGTAATTCATGTTTACGA
>JASHTD010000452.1 GCA_030040725.1 Candidatus Sulfotelmatobacter sp.
GAAAATTCACGATGTCCGATTGCATGAAGACCGCGCAACCATAGCCGAACGACGGCATCGACTTCGCAGAGAAAGCGAGATCGGCGAAATCCTCGACCTTCATGCCGAATCCTTCGGCTGTCGATTGCAGAAAATATCCATTGCCGGCCGAGCATTGTGTATTCAGCTTGAAGTCCTTCACGCGCCCGTCTTTCAGCACGATGAGCTTGATGTCCTGCCCGCCGACGTCGACGATGACGTGAGGATCCTGATAGAACTTCAGCGCGGACTCAGTGTGTGCCACGGTTTCAACCAGAGCGACGTCGGCCTTGAGCACGTCTCTCAGGATGTCCTTGGCGTAGCCCGTGGTGCCTACGCCGAGAACCTCGAGAGTCGCGCCGCGGCCCTCTACCTGCTCGCGCAGCTTGTCGAACATCTCGATCGTGTCCTGGATCGGATTGCCGTTCGAGAGCTGATAGGACTTGCACAGAATGTCGCCGTTCTCGTCGAGCAGAACCGCTTTAGTCGAGGTTGAACCACCATCGATCCCAATGAATCCAGCGACGGTGCTGTTCTTCTGGAATGCGGCCGGAGTGAATGTCTTGCGGCGATAGGCGTCTTTGAAAACGTCGAGGTCTTCTGGCTTTTCGACTAATCCCTTGCCTCCGGATTTGCCTTTTTCTTCCTGACGTCCGAAATCGATGTAGTGAATCAGATTGCCGTATCCGCGATAGCAGCCGACACAATCGTCTTCGCTGCGCCCGAATTCAATCGAGCCGAGGGCCGCGAAATACTGCGCGTTCGCCGGAACTTTGATCAGATCTTCCGGCTTGGCGCCTTCGGGAACCGCAACCTTGCGTTCCTGCCACATGCGCGGGATATTGGCGATCCAGGCTTCTTTCATGCCGCGAATAAAGCTGTTCGGACCGCCAAGCAACAACACGTGCGGACGCAATGTGTGACCCCGGGTGAGAACGCTGAGGTTCTGCAGGACGATGGCTTCGAAGAGCGACGCCATCAATTCATCCGGCGGCGTGCCGACCTTTTGCAGGCCGTTGATGTCGGTTTCGGCGAAGACCCCGCATTTTCCGGCAACTTTGTGCAGCTTGATGCCGTTGTATTGCTGTTGCGCGAGCAGTTCGGTGGGGATCTTCAGCTTGGCGTTGATTTTGTCGATGACGGCGCCCGTGCCGCCGGCGCACTTGTCGTTCATCGACGGAATTTTCTTTTTGCGCCCGGTTTCGTCATCGTCTTTGAAGACAATGATCTTCGCGTCCTGTCCGCCGAGCTCGATCACCGAATAAACTTCCGGGTGCAGCTTCTCAACCGCCAGCGAAACTGCGGTGACTTCCTGCACGAACTTTGCGCCGATCTGCTCTGCAATCGCACCGCCGCCCGACCCGGTCATGAACATGCGCGTGTTGTGCGCGTTAATGCCCGTGTCGGCTTCCATGCGCTTCAGGAATTCCAGGGTCTTTTCCGGCTGCTTGGTTTCGTGGCGCTGGTAATCCTGCCAGAGGACCTGATCGCTGGCCGCGTCGACGACGACGGCCTTCACCGTAGTCGAGCCAACGTCGAGCCCGACCATGAACTGCGTGTGATGGTCGTGCGGCTTCTGCGCATGCCTGGTCTGCTGAATAGAAGGCTGGCGAGCCTCAAGTCCATCGAGGCCGGCGATCTGGATCAGCTTCGGGCCTTTATGATCGTGATGATCGTGCATTAATTCCTCTTTTGCTTTGAAAGGGCACGCCTTCAGGCGTGCCGTTCCGGTTTGTTCTGTTCTGTAACGGCTCGGCTTAAGCCGCGCCCTTTCAAATCAGTCGCCTGACATCGCCGGCGCTGCGTCACCAACGCGCACCCGCGACCGCTTGTGGAAGCGCGTGTCCTTATCGATTCGCTTGCTCACGTGCAGGATGAACTGGGCGGCGGTTCCGGCAATCCCCTCCTGGTGCGGCACGTGATAGAACGGACGCTTCAGCTCGGGATGCTCGTCGATATACTCGCGAATTTCCTGCATAGTCTTGCCCGTCGACTTAAGGCACTGCTCGAATTCAGCCTTGGCTTTGACTTTAGCTTCGCCCAGCGCCATCTGCACGCGGCTGTGCGCGTTGACCTCGCCTTCGCCGGAGGTTTCGATCGGCAGGAAGATCATATCCTTGAATTTGTTGATCACCGCTGATTGCACGCCATCCGATTGCGAGGACGGCATGCAGCCGAACGGTTTCAGCGCCAGGACCATGTGGCAGAGCTTGTGGACGGTGTAGTAAACGTTCTTGCCGACTTCGAGGTGACCTTCGCCGCCGCGCGCGAACTGGTTGTAGAAGGGATGCGCCAGATCGGCCAGTTCCTGCTGGGGCACCTGGTGGTGCGTAATGCCTCCTAGATTCTTGATCGTCCGGTGATAGAAGAAGTTCCACATCCGCTGTCCCGCGCCGATGCCCCATAGCTTCTTGCGCAGGCCGATGTAGTTGGCAAACTGCTTCTTGAATTCGTACCACTCGGGATTTTTGTGGGGCTGATTGACCGGCCACTTGGCTTTGGCGTGCGCCTTCGCCTGATACATGAGATACGCAACCCAGGTCGCGATCGGTTCAACCATCACCTGCGCGCCTTCGCGTTCCAGGAATTCGAACATGTGGAAGTTGCCATCGCCCTCGGTGGTCTGCGCCCAGAATTCGCCGGTGATCTTCACCACGGGCTTTACGCGGGTACGGTCGACTTCTATCGCATCCATCTT